>JAFSXP010000069.1 GCA_017443965.1 Oscillospiraceae bacterium | reverse complement strand
GATCACGATCACGATCACGATCATGAGCATCATCACGATAACGACCACGACCACGACCACGACCACGATCACGAGCATCACCATCACCACGACCACGACGCGGACGAGGTCTTCACAAGTTGGGGCGTCGAGTCGCCGAAGCAGTTCACCGAGGACGAGATCGCGTCCGTGCTGGCGAAATTCGCCGCGGGCAATGACTACGGCATGGTGCTGCGCGCCAAGGGCATCGTCCCGGCAGCGGACGGCGGCTGGCTCCACTTCGACTACGTCCCCGGCGAGCCGGACATCCGCCGCGGCGCGGCGGGCGTGACCGGGCGTCTGTGCGTGATCGGCGCGGAGCTGAAGGAGCACGAGATCAAGGAACTGTTTGGGGTGTAAACTATGCCGATCCCTGTCTATGCCTTTACCGGCTTTTTGGAGGCCGGCAAGACAAAGTTCATCCAGGAAACACTCGAGGATGAGCGCTTCAACGACGGCACGCGGACGCTTGTCGTGCTGATGGAGGAGGGCGAGGAGGAGCTTGACCTCTCCACCTATCCGCACAAGTGCGTCTACGTCAAGACGGTCGACGATCTCGACGATCTGACGACCGAGCAGCTTGCCTCATGGCTTGCCGAGCATCACGCAAAGCGCGTGGTGGCGGAGCTGAACGGCATGCGCCTTGCGATGGACTTCTACAACAAAATGCCCGAGGACTGGCAGATCGCGCAGGAGCTGATGTTCTGCGACGCGCGGACGATCCTGCAATATAACGCCAACCTGCGCAATCTTGTGGTGGACAAGCTGCAGGGCTGCGAGATGGTGGCCTTCAACCGCATGGAGCGCAGCATGGACGTGATGCCGTATCACAAGCTGGTGCGCGGCATCAGCCGCCGCGCGGATATCATCTACGAATACGCCGACGGCTCCACGCAGTACGACGATATTCAGGATCCGCTGCCGTTCGACCTCAACGCGCCGGTGGTGGAGATCAAGGACGAGGACTACGCGCTGTTCTACCGCGATATCACCGAGGAGCCGAAGAAGTACGACGGCAAGACCGTGCGCTTCAAGGCGCAGGTGGCGCGTCTGCGGCGGGAAAAGGACGGCATGTTCGCGCCCGGGCGCTTCGTGATGACCTGCTGCGAGGCGGATATCACGTTCATGGCGATCCCGTGCAAATGGGCGGCTTGCGACAGCTTCCCCGCCAAGAGTTGGGTGACGGTCGAGGCGAAGGTCGCCGCGCAGTTCCACAGCCTGTATAAGGGCGTCGGGCCGATCCTGACGGGCATCTCCGTCACGCCCGCCGACGCGCCGGCGCAGGAAGTGGCAACGTTCTATTGAGAAAACGACGGTCAGGCGTTTCGTCTGACCGTCGCGTCGTGAAAGGAGCCTTTTTATGTCGTTTTATCTGCCGCTTGCGATCGTGGTCGTCTCCAACACGGTCTATCAGATCTGCTGCAAATCCGTGCCGGACGGCATGGATCCCTTCGCGTCGCTGACGGTGACGTATCTCGTCGCGGCGCTGGCGTCCGGCGCGGCGTTGCTGCTGACGCACCGCGGCGTCGCGGCGCAGGAGTACGCCAAACTCAACTGGGCGCCGATCGTGCTGGGTATCGTGATCGTCGGGCTGGAGGTCGGCTTCATCTTCGCCTACAAGGCGGGCTGGCAGGTCAGCACGCTGTCGGTCACGCAGGGCGCGCTGCTTGCCGTCGTGCTGCTCGTCGTCGGCGCGTTGGCGTATCATGAGCCGATCACGCTGAAAAAGATCGCCGGCGTCGCCGCCTGCATCGGCGGTCTGATGCTGCTGAACACGTAAATAGCGTATAAAAAACCACCCGCCCGGCGGGTGGTTTTTTACGTCTGTCAGTCCTCGTACAGCACTTTGCCGTTTTCGTAGTCGAAGCACAGCACGCCGCGGTGCCGCAGGCAGCGGTCGCGGTCCGCGCCCACGCGGATCAGCTTGACCGTTTTGCCCGCACGGTCGAAGCTGACAAAGTTGAACGCATCCTCGCTCTTTTCGCCGGCAACGCGCGCGGCGTCGCCGTGGCGAAGTCCCTTCACCATGTCCGTCGAGGGCCCCAGAAAGAACACCTGCCGCGGGAAGTCCGGATCATAGCACACGTGATCCCGATGTCCGTGACCGCCCAGATAGCAAATGAAATCGCCGCCGGCATCTAAAAACTCCTGCACCGCCTCCTGATGGCTGCGGCTCAGTCCCTTGCCCGCGGGCGCCTCCACCGGTCTGTCCAGACAGGAAAAGCGGCACGGAATGACGGTCTGTTTGCTTGCAGATGTGTCGTGCAGTGCGATGACCACGCCCGTATCGTCTTTCAGCGCACGCGCCAGTTTTTCCCGCAGAAAAGCGTTCTGCGCTGCGTCGTCCTCTCCGCGCAGCATCGTGTTCAGCACGATCAGATCGATCCTGTGCGCGTCGTAGCGCTTGCAGTAATACGTCGTGCCGGGCGCGTATTCGACGCCCCAGCCCGCGGCGTACGGCTCAAAAAACGTCGCCGCCTGCTGGCGCTGGCTGATGAGATCGTCCCAGTCGTACGACGCGCTGTTCAGCACGTCGTGGTTGCCGATGCAGACCAGGATCGGATCGCAGCCGCACTCGTGCCAGAAATCATAGCCGGTGTGATAGTATTTGCGCACCATATCACCGGTGCAGACCGCGTCCTCAAACAGGTCGCGCACGTCC
Organism: Oscillospiraceae bacterium; assembly: GCA_017443965.1. Taxonomy (GTDB): domain Bacteria; phylum Bacillota; class Clostridia; order Oscillospirales; family Oscillospiraceae; genus RGIG3566. The sequence goes on along the minus strand of JAFSXP010000069.1, from coordinate 7,862 downwards.
GCCATAAAGGCGACGATCCGCCGCAGCGGCTCCTGCACACCGTGCGGATCGGTCAGGTGCAGCAGCGTCAGGATCGGAAGCTCGTCCTTCCATGTGCCCGCGCCGCTGTTCACCGGGCGGCGCGCCTGCGCCAGCAGATCGCGGATGCCGGGGTTCAGCCGTTCGATCTCCGTCATTTCAGATTCTCCTTGTCAAAGCTCCAGAAGCCCGTGCCGGTCTCCGGGTCGGTCCTGCGTCGGATCACGCCGCCCTCCACGGGGCGCAGCTCGATCTCCGCGGTATACAGCACGGTCACAGAGCGGAGATGCCCGCCCGCCATGTCGTGCGCGCCGTTTTCCCGGTACGCGAAAAGCGCGTGCGTGTGATGGAAGAGCGCGCCCTGCTCGTCGCAGAAGATATTGCCGTTCAGCGCGACCAGCTCCAGCATGCCGGACAGCTCCCGCGTTTCAAATTCGCCGCGCTCGGGCACAAACGTCTGGATCTCCGCCTTCGAGCAGCCGCCGATCCCGCCGAACACCGCCGAGGCGACGCCCTCTTTTTTGCACAGCGCGAGCAGCGAGCCGATGATCTCGTCGCCCTTGTCCATTCTGACGTAATACGTCTGACCGAATTTTCTGTACTCCATTTCAGACACTCCCTGTCCTTTGTGCTTCTCCCTGCGCCGCGATCACAGCCTCGGCGCAGCGCACGCCGTCCACCGCGGCGGACATGATGCCGCCGGCGTAGCCCGCGCCCTCACCGCAGGGGTACAGCCCCCTGACCGCCGATTGCAGGTCGTCGCCGCGCCGGATGCGCACGGGCGACGAGCTGCGCGTCTCGGGCGCGGTCATCACCGCGCCGGGATCGTCAAACCCGCGCAGTTTTTTGCCCAGCGCGGGGATCGCCTGTTCCAGCACGTCCGTGATGCGCTTCGGCAGCACGTCGTGCAGATCGCGCCACGCAACGCCCGGACGGTACGTCGGCGTGACGGTCGGCTCGACGGGCTCTCCCGTGAGAAAGCCGCCCACCGTCTGCGCGGGAGCGCGGTAGTCGCCGCCGCCCGCGCGGAACGCCGCGTGCTCGATCTCCCGCTGCCACCGCATGCCGCCGAGCGGCGAGGGGTCGGGGAAATCCGCGGGTGAGAGCGTCACCAGCAGCGCGCTGTTGGCGTTTTCGCCGTCACGCGCGCGGTCGCTCATGCCGTTCGTCACCACGCCGCCTTCTTCCGACGCCGCCGCGGTCACGTACCCGCCCGGGCACATACAGAACGTGTACGCCGAGCCGTCCGGCACGGTCGCGTTCAGCTTGTAGTCCGCCGCGCCGAGCGCTTCGATACTGCCGCCGTACTGCGCGCGGTCGATCTCGCTTTGTTTGTGTTCGATGCGCACGCCCATGGAAAACGGCTTCGGCTCCATCGGCACGCCCGCGTCAAAGAGCAGCTGCACGGTGTCCCGCGCGCTGTGCCCGATGGCGAGGATCAGCGTCTCGCAGGGTATTTCCTGCCCGTTCGCCTGTACGGAGACGAGCCTGCCGTCCTTTGCGGTAAAGCCGTCGAAGCGCGTACCGAAGCGCACCTCGCCGCCGAGTTTTTCGATGCGTTTGCGCAGGTTTTTCACGACCGTCGCCAGCACGTCGGTGCCGATGTGCGGCTTCGCGTCGTACAGGATATCCTCGGGCGCGCCCGCGTCGGCGAACTGCGCCAGCACCCAGCCGATGCGCACATCGTGCGTGCCGGTCGTCAGCTTGCCGTCGGAAAACGTGCCTGCGCCGCCCTCGCCGAACTGCACGTTGCACTCGGGGTCGAGCTTGCCGCCCGCCCAGAACGCGCGCACGATCTCCGTCCGCCGCTCCACGGGCAGACCGCGCTCGAGCACGATCGGCTTTAGCCCTGCCTCCGCCAGCACCAGCGCGGCGAAGATGCCCGCGGGACCGAAACCCACCACAACGGGCCGCGTCTGCGGCTGTGCTGCGGGACGGGGAATGTCATAGTGATATTCCTCCGCCTTTGCGACCTTCGGATCGCGCACGCGGCGCAGGATCGCGTCGCCGCCCTGCTTCGTCTCGACGTCGACCGTCCACATGACGGCGATCTCCGGCTTTTTCCGCGCGTCGACCGAGCGCCGCCGCGGGATCAGACGCACGATATCCGACGACGCGATCCGCAGCTTTTTCGCCGCCTTTTCGCGCAGGACGTCCTCGCCGTCCGCGGGTGCGAGACGCAGATTCTGTATGCGGATCATGCGCCACCTCCCAGCTTTCCCGCGACGTAGCCGGACGACCACGCCCACTGCAGGTTGAAGCCGCCGCAGTCGCCGTCCACGTCCAGCACCTCGCCCGTTGCGAACAGTCCCGGCACAAGGCGGCTTTCCAGCGTGTCGGCGCGAAATTCGTCTGTGCAAACGCCGCCCGCCGTCACCTGCGCGTGCTCCATGCCGAGCACGCCGTCTGCCTCAAGCGCGAAGAATTTGATCGCGTGCGCAAGTTTCGCCAGCTCGTCGTCTTTCAGGTCTTTCAGCGCCGCCGCGGGATCGAGCTTTGCATATTTCAGCAGCGTCTGCCCGAGCCGCGTATTCAGCATGCCGGTCAGCAGCTGTGCCGCCGCGAGGTCGGGGAAGCGATCCGCGCGTTCGCGCAGCCGCGCCGGGATCTCCTCTTCCTCCGTGCCGCGCAGCAGATCGAGCAGCAGCGTCACCGGCTGCTCCGTGCACGATACCGCGCGCGAGACGTCGAACGCGGCGGGGCCGCTGACGCCGAAATCGGTGAACTGCACCTCGCCCTCGCTTTTCGCGATCATGCCCTGCGCCGTCTTCGCGGTCAGCGCCGCGTCGGCGCGCACGCCCTTGAGCGCACGGACGAACGTGAGGTCGGTCTTGATCTGCACCAGCGACGGGCGCAGGTCGGTCGCGCTGTGTCCGAGCATGGAAAGCAGCCGGTAGCCGGACTTCGTGCCGCCCAGCGTCTTGCCCGCGCAGCCGCCCGCCGCCACGATCAGCTTGTCCGCGAAGAGCTTTCTGCCGTCGGCGCTCGTCACGGAAAAGCCGCGCGCCTTCCGCGCGACGGATACGACGTCGCAGCTCGTCTCCACGGTGACATTTGCCTGCTCCAGCGCGAAGCGCAGCACATCGACGACGCTGTTCGCCTGGTCGGACAGGGGATACACGCGCCCGTCCGCCTCCGTCACGGTGTAAAGCCCGAGCCGCGAGAAAAACGCCAGCGTGTCATCGACCGAAAAGCGCCTTAATGCAGCCGCGGCAAATTCGCCGCCGCCCGGATAGCGAGGCGGCGCGGCGTTCCGATTGGTCAGATTGCAGCGGCCGTTTCCGGTGGCGAGCAGCTTGCGCCCGACGCGGTTTTGCCGTTCGAGCAGCGTGATCTCGTTATTTCTGTCCTCCGCGGCGCTGAGCGCGGCGAGCATGCCGCTTGCGCCGCCGCCGATGACGATGACTTTCATATCGACACTCCCGTTACGGTTCCCGTTTTGTCAGCTTCCTGCGGTTGCCCTGTTCGTCCACAAGGTAGGTGTTGTCCAGCTGCGCGGTCAGATTCTTGCGGAATGCCGCCAGATATTCCTGCCGCAGACGGTCGCGCTCGGCGGTCTCCTCCGCCGTCAGCCCGACGGTTTTTGCCTTGTGCGCCAGCTCATTGATGCGTTTGAGTCGCTTGCTTTCCATACCGTCACCTCATCGAAAAAAGAAATACCACACCGCCGCCTGCGCCAAAAGGATCAGCGGCACGCCGACGTAGAACTTCGGCTTTTTCGTCTTGTGGCGGAACAGATACATCCCTAAAAGCACGCCCACGCTGCCGCCCACTGCGGCGACGCCCATCAGCGTCGCCTCGGGGATGCGGCGCTTGCCTTGGATCGCGTAACGCTTGTCCAGCAGCATAAGGACGAGCCCGAGCGCATTGATTAGGATAAGATAGAGCTTCATGTTTGACCTTTCCGGGAGGGCTTTGTATGAAACGCGCGATCCCCTTGGCGTTGTGTTTTCTGCTTCTCTGCGGCTGCGGCGGCGATGCGCTGCCCGCCGAGACGGTCTGCGACACGGTGCTGCCGGCGTGGTCATGGACGCAGGAGGCGTACTCAATCACGTTCGGCGTGCCGTCCGACGCGCAGGAGCTGCCGACCGGTCCGGCGGAAAACTGCCGCCGCTTCGTCGGCGAGGACGGTGCGTACGAGATCGAAACGCGCGTGCTGCTCGCGTCCGACGAGCGCAGCGCCATCCGCCAGCTCTCCGGCTTCGACGCGGACGATCTCGACGTGGTGCGCCTGACGCGCTTTTCGATGCCGGAATACCGCTTTGCGTGGTACCGTCCCGTCGGCGACAGCGGCATGGTCTGCCGCTGCGATCTGTTTCGCGACGGTGAAAAGTGCTACGCCGTCACGGTCTCCGTCCGCGAGGAGGCGGGACGCGAAGCGCACCGCCTGGCGACGGAGGTCTTTTCCACCGTCGGGCTGTATTATGACGAGGGCGTATAGCTTTTGCACAGCGGGCGCAGCGGGCATTCGCCGCACTTCGGCGCGCGCGCCGTGCACGTATCGCGCCCGAACAGCACGATGCGGTGGCAGAAGTCGGAGCTTTCCTCCGGCGGCAGCACCTTCCAGAGCTGCTCCTCGCATTTGGCGGGGTCCTTCGTGCCGTCGGTCAGCCCCAGCTTGCCGGTGATGCGGATGCAGTGCGTGTCGCACACCACGGCGGGCTTGCCGTAGATGTCGCCCAGCAGCAGATTTGCCGTTTTGCGCCCAACGCCGGGGATCGTCAAAAGCTCGTCCATATTGTCCGGCACCTTGCCGCCGAAGCGGTCTAAAAGCGCCTGACACGCCAGCACGATGTCCCGCGCCTTATGGTGATAGAAGCCGCACGAACGGATCAGCTCCTCCACCTGCAAAACGTCTGCCTGCGCGAACGCTTCAAGCGTCGGGAACGCCGTGAACAGCGCGGGCGTCACCAGGTTCACGCGCGCGTCGGTGCACTGCGCCGACAGCCGCACGGCGATCATCAGCTCGTAATCTTTCATGTATTGTAGCGCGCACAGCGCGTCGGGATACAGCTCCTTCAGCGCCTGCACGACGGCTTCGGCACGTTCTTTCTTTCTCATGGCGCCCTCCGTCTGTTTTTCTGCATTATATCATTTTTTTTCAGCTGCGGCAAGAGCATTGGCGCGCGGCGCGCGAATTCCCGCTTGCATATCCGCCGCCGCTGGTATATAGTAAAACCGAAGAAGAATGAAAACAAACAGGGGAGTGGAGAGATGAAACGGATACTTGCGATCCTGCTGGCGACGGTTCTGCTGCTCGGCACGATCCCTGCGGCGCTTGCCGCGCAAGGGATGAGCAACTTCCGAAAAACGCAGACCTATACCGACGGGCAGTTCGCCGACGTCGCCGCGTCGGCATGGTACGCGGGCGGCGTCCGTTCGGCGTATGAACTGGGGCTGATGAAGGGCGCAAGCGCCGCGGCGTTCAACCCGACCGGCAATCTGACGATCGCGGAGGCGCTGACAATCGCGTGCCGGATGCACAGCATCTACCACGGCGACGGCGAGACGTTCCCGCAAGGCACGCCGTGGTATCAGGTGTATCTGGACTACGGGCTCGCCAACGGCGTTATCAAGACGCTGAACTTCAATCCTGCCGCGCAGATCACGCGCGAGATGTTCGCCTACGTCATGTGCGGCGCGCTGCCGTCGAGCGAGCTCAGCGCGATCAACAACATTACGACCGTGCCGGACGTCAAGTCGGACAGCACCTTCGGCGCTTATGTGTACCGTCTTTACAACGCCGGCATCCTGACGGGCAGCGACAAGTACGGCACGTTCAAGCCGACGACGATGATCCAGCGCAGCGAGGTCGCGACGATCGTCACGCGGCTTGCGGATAAGTCGCAGCGCAAGACGTTTACGCTCGAAAAAAAGCCGCCCTCCGTCGTGACGGAGGTGCAGCTTGCGGGCAAGACGCAGATCTCCGTGGGCGAAACGACGAAGTGGACGGCAAAGCCGCAGCCTGAGGACGCCGCGACGACGATCACGTGGACAGCGGGCAACCCCGGCGTTGCGACGGTGGACGCAAACGGCAGCATCAAGGGACTGAAAGCCGGCGACTGCAACATCACGGCGACCGCCTCGAACGGCGTGAAAAAGACCGTGATGATCCACGTCAGAGACGCGGAAGCGGCGTATCAGACCGCCGCCTCGATCGCCAAAAAGAGCGGCTATGTGGCGGCGACGGAGTATCTGGAAAACCTCGCAGAGGCGGAGACGGATCGGGCGTACAAAAATCTGCTGGTCGAAAAGCTGTTCGTCCTGTACGCCGACTGGGTGACCGCCGCCGGCTCGCCGCTTGTGATCGAGACGTACTCGACGTACCGGCAGGACGGTTCGGCGTTTGTGGACGTCAAGCTCCGCAACCTCTCGGGAAAGACCGTCACGGCGCTCTCCGTGGAATGGGTGTGCGTCGACGCGAACGGAAAGACCGTCTCGGAATTCGAGGGCTACGCCAATTCGATCACGATGGAATCGCACGACCGGTCGACTTGCACATGGCGCCTGTACGGCGACACCGCGACGAAGAGCATCAAAAACGTCCGCGTCACGAAGGTCACCTATGACGACGGCACGACATGGACGCGATGAATAAAAAAATCACCTTCCCCAACGGGAAGGTGATTTTGTATGCGCAGGAGATCACACCGTGTCTTCGACAGCCGCTCTGCGGTCGCGCTCGGCGGTGACGCGCAGCTCGGCGACGGTGCAGCCGTCCAGCAGCATCTTGTAGTAGCGGATCGCCTGTTCGCTCTCAATGCCGCCCAGCTCCTTCAGCGCCGCCGCGGCGTTTTCCGCCGTCTGCGGCTTTTCCTGCTCGGCGAGGTAGCGCCGCAGCGCCGCCGCGATGCCGACCGCGATAAAGCTCGGATCGACGCCGACCTCCTTGCACAGCTTGTACGAGCCGACGAGACGGTCGTCCGCGGACAGCTTGCGCTCCGGCTCGCGTCCGACGCGGTCGCAGGTGTCGCCCAGCGCGGCGTTGGTAAACCGCAGCAGCAGGTCCTGGATGTGGCGGAAGATGCCCTCGACCTCAACGCCGTATTTCTTGCTGAGCGCCAGCGCGGACGCCTCCATGGCGTTCTGCACCACGATGTAGGTATCGGGATCGGCGATGGACTGCCAGATGAACTCCTTGCCCGTGTAGCCGCCCAGATATGCGCAGGTGGCGTGTCCCATGTTGTGCACGAACAGCTTGCGCTTGATGAAGAAATCGAACGGGGAGAACGGGATCATGTTTTTGACCTGCGGGATCTCGCCCTTGAATGCGTCCTTGTCGACCGGCAAAAAGCCGTAGCGCTCGACGCACACGCGCATCGGATCGCCGTCCTGCATCTCGGGCGTCTGCACCGGCACCATGCGCCCGATGGACGCCTCGACCAGCCCGACCTGCCTGTCAAACCGCTCGCACTCCGCCGGCGTGAGCTGCTCCTTGAGCATGCCCTCGAGGATCTTGTTCGCGTTGTTCAGGTTTTCGCAGATGATGATGTTCAGCGGACGGTCGCCCTCTTGGAACCGTTTGCGGATGCCCGCCACGATGTTCGGGACGATGAATTTCAGGATGCGCACGCCCACGGCGGTCGCCATGATGTCGCACTCCGCGATCCGCTTTGCCGTCTCTTCGGTGTCGTTGCCGTTGACCGCGTCCACGTGCTCGACCAAGACGTCCGTCTTGCTGTCGCCGTCAAGGATGCGGACGGGATAGGAATGCTCGCTATGCAGATGATCGACGACCGGCTCCGCCACGTCGATGAACGTCACGTCGTAGCCGGACTGCGAAAACAGCATCCCGATAAAGCCGCGGCCGATGTTGCCGCCGCCGTACATAACAGCTTTCATTG
>JAFSXP010000068.1 GCA_017443965.1 Oscillospiraceae bacterium | reverse complement strand
GTCCCGCCCCGTTTTGAGGCGGAGGTCTGCCCTTTGATTATTTCACCGTGCCGTCCGCATTGAACAGCGGCAGCTTTTCCAGATAGACCAGGTCCTTGCGCTGCTGCGCGTCGCCCTCGGCTAAGATCGCCATGCGTCCGCAGACGGTCGCGCCCGCCGCCTCGACCAGCTTTTCCAGCGCCGCCAGCGATTCGCCCGTGGAGATCACGTCGTCCACGATCAGCACCTTTTTGCCCCTTATAAGCTCGGCGTCCGCGCCGTCGAGGTACAGATGCTGCTCCTTCGCGGTGGTGATGGAATTCACCTTGACCTCGAACAGGTCGCGCATATAGAGCTTCGGCGCCTTTCGCGCCAGCAGGTACTTATTCTGCCCGCTCTGCCGCGCCATCTCGTAGATCAGCGGGATGCCCTTGGACTCCGCCGTGATCATATAGTCGTATGCCGGTGCGCGCTTGAGAAGCTCCGCCGCGCAGTGCTTTGTCAGCTCGACGTCGCCGAAGATGACGAACGCGCCGATCCAAAGATCGTCGGTCACGGGGCAGATCGGCAGATCGCGCTCCATGCCGCAAATGGAAATCCTGTAATACATGGTCAGCACCTCCCTGAAAACTCCGCGGCTATTATAGTGAAAAAACCGCCGGTTGTCAATTCCCCCGCCCGCGCATAGGTTAAGGTGAGGGGGAATTCTTGTGAAGCATTACGGTACGCTGACGGTCTACGTCTACACCTCCGACGCGCGCATCCCGATCGAGGGCGCCGAGATCACCGTGACGACCGATCTCTCACCCGGCGCGGCAGTCCTCGCCGTGGAGCTCACCGACCGCGACGGGTATATCCGCCCGATCCGTCTCGAGACGCCGGACGCCGCCGAAAGCTGCTGCCCCGGGCAGGAGACGCCGTTTACCGCGGTCGCCGTGACGGCGCGGCATCCCGATTACATGACGCAGTCCGCCGCGGCGTTGCAGATCTTCCCCGACACCGCCACGGTGCAGGGCTTCCGCATGATCCCCGCCGCGCCGACGCTGCGCGATCCCAATCCGTATCAGACGCCGGATCAGGACCTGTAATGGCGATCACCCTGCCGTACGTGCCGGAGACGATCACCGTCCATCTCGGCGCGCCGAATGCCGACGCGCCGAACGTGACCGTGAACTATGTGGACTACCTGAAGAACGTCGTCGCGGGCGAGATCTACCCGACGTGGGACGTCAGCGCCATCCGCGCGAACGTGCTTGCCATCAACTCGTACGCGCTCAACCGCGTGTACACAGAATACTACCGCAGCCGCGGCTACGATTTCGACATCACGTCCACCACCGCCTACGACCAGAGCTATTCCTACGGACGCAGCACATTCGAGAACACCGACGATATTGTGGAGGAGCTGTTCGACACCTACATCCGGCGGCAGGGCTTCACCGAGCCGCTCGCCGCCAAGTTCTGCAACGGCACCACCGTCACCTGCGAGGGTCTGAGCCAGTGGGGCTCGCAGGAGCTGGCGCAGCAGGGGCTGAACTCCGTGGAGATCCTCAAGACCTACTACGGCGACAACATCGAGCTGGTCAGCGGCGCGCCGATCCGCGGCATCGAGCCGTCGTATCCCGGCACGCCGCTGCGCGTCGGCTCCAGCGGCACGGAGGTGCTGGTGATGCAGCTGGTGCTGAACCGCATCCGGCAGAACTATCCCTCCATCCCGCAGATCGAGCCGGACGGCGTGTTCGGCCCGCAGACCGAACAGGCGGTGCGGACGTTCCAGCGCGTGTTCGGTCTGACGGCGGACGGCATCGTCGGCAGGGCGACGTGGTACCAGATCGTGCGCATCTACGTCGCCGTCAAGCAGCTCGCCGAGCTGCAGTCTGAGGGCTTGCAGTACTATCTGCTCTCGTGGGCGCCGCAGACGCTTCACGAAGGCGACGAGGGCGTGCAGGTAGCGCATCTGCAATACATGCTGGATGTGGTCAGCCACTTTGCGCCCGAGGTGCCGCACGTCGCCGTGCGCGGCAAGTACGACGAGAGCACCGCGAAGGCGGTGTCGGCTTTTCAGCACTTCGCCGGTCTGCCGGAGAGCGGCGAAGCCGACGAAGCAACGTGGAACTGCCTGTGCGGCTGCGTCGAGGGCATCGAAAACGCCGTGCTGCACGTACGGATGATCCAGTATCTTCTGTGCGCGCTCGGCACCGAGGACGTGATCCCCGACGGGCGGTACGGCGAAGCGACGCGCCGCGCTGTGGCGCGCTTTCAGCTGCTGCACGGTCTGCCGCCGACGGGGCAGTGTGACGACGCGACGTGGCGCGCGCTGGTCCGCGCTTGCAATTCCGCGTCGGAGACGGTATAATAAACGCAAATGAGGGAAGGAGCCGCGCCATGAACGTTCTGGTCTGCAACGTGGGCAGCACGTCGCTGAAGTATCAGCTTTTCGATATGGGCACGGGCGCGGTGCTCTTTAAGGGCGGCGCGGAGCGCGTCGGCACGGCGGGCAGCGTCTTCTATGTGACCGATCCCGCGAGCGGGAAAAAGCGCGCGGAGGCGCTTCCGCTGCCGACGCATCAGGAGGCGATCGCGGCGATGCTTTCCGCGCTCGGCGGCGCAAACGCCGACTGCGTGGCGTTCAAGGTGGTCCACGCGCGGGGCGTGACCGGCGTGCAGTATCTGACGGACGACGTGCTGCGCGCGATGGAGGCGTTCAACGCCGTCGCGCCGGCGCACAATCCGCCGTATCTCGCGGCGATCCGTCTGTTCCGCAAAGCGATGCCGGACGTGCCGCTGATCGGCGCGTTCGAGACGGCGTTCCACGCGGACATGCCGCCCGAGGCGAAGCTCTACTCCATCCCCGTTTCGCTCAGCCGCAAGTACGATATTCACCGCTACGGCTTCCACGGCGCGTCGCACGAGTATCTCTCGCAATTCGCGATCGCGCGGCTCGGCAAGAAGCACACGAAGATCGTCACCTGTCATCTCGGCGGCAGCGGCAGCATCTGCGCGGTCAAAGACGGCAAGAGCATCGACACCTCGATGGGACTGTCGCTCCAGTGCGGCGTGATGCACAATAACCGCTGCGGCGATATCGACCCCTATATCATCTTCTATCTCGTCGAGGAAGCGGGCATGACGCTTGCCGAGGTCAAGGAGCTTTTGCAGACAAAAAGCGGCTTTCTCGGCATGACGGACGGGCTGTCCGGCGACCTGCGCGACGTGGAGGCGGCGGCGAAAAACGGAAACGCCGACGCGGAAAACGCGATACGCTCCTACGCCTACTCGATCCGCAAGTACATCGGCGCGTACACCGCTGCGCTCGGCGGGCTGGACGCGGTGGTATTCGGCGGCGGCATCGGCACCGGAAGCGCGACCGTGCGGCGTCTTGCGCTGGAGGGGCTGGAGTGTTTCGGCGTGCGGCTCGATCAAGCGAAAAACGAAGCGGGCGCGGAGGAGATCTCCGCGGACGGCTCGCCCGTCCGCGTCTATCTGACGGAAACAAACGAGGAGTGGATCGTCGCGCAGAAGGCGGCGGCGCTGCTGAAAGGAGAAACCATATGAAAACGAAGTATGATCTGATCGTTGCCGGCGCGGGCTATGCCGGGTTTGCCGCAGCCGTGCGCGCGGCGAGAAACGGCATGGATGTGCTGCTGTTCGACCGCGACGGCTGCGCCGGCGGCACCGGCTCCGCATCCATGATCGTCCCCTACATGAACTACTGGACGATCGACCCCGCCACGCAGGAAAAGATCTATCTGAACAAGGGGCTTTTCTTTGAGCTGCGGCAGCATCTGATCGAGCAGGGGCAGCTGATGGCGAACGACCGCAACTTCCACGACGAATATGTGAAGCTCATCATGGACCGCATGCTGATCGAGGCGGGCGTGACGGTGCTGTACCACTCGTATCTGATCGGCGCAGACACGGCGGACGGCACGGTGCGCAGCGTGACCGTGGCGAACAAGACCGGCAATCTGACCTTTGAGGCGGACTGGTTCCTCGACGCGACGGGCGACGCCGATCTGACCGTGATGTGCGGCTTCCCCACCCGGCTCGGACGCGAGAGCGATCACCTGTGCCAGCCGATGACGACGTGCTTCCGCATGGCGAACGTGGACACCGCGCTGTTCAAGGAGGAAAAGCCGCAGATCCAGGAGCTTTACCAGGCATGGCAGGCGGAGGGCAGGATCAAAAATCCTCGCGAGAACGTGCTGACGTTCTTCATGCCGGTTAAGGGGATCGTCCACTTCAACACCACGCGCGTGGTCGGGAAGAATCCCGTGGACGCGTTCGATCTGACCGCAGCGGAGATGGAAGCGCGCGAGCAGATCTTTGAGATGATCGCGTTTTTGAAGGCGAACTTCGCCTCGTTCAAGGACGCGTCGCTGATCTCCATCGGCTCGCGCATCGGCGTGCGGGAAAGCCGCATGATAAGCGGCGAATATGTGCTGACCGAAGACGACGTGAAGGCGTGCCGCAAGTTTGACGACACCATTGCCGTTGCGAACTACAGCATCGACATCCACAGCCCCGACGGCAGCGGCACGCTGATCTACAAGCTGCCGCAGGGCGAGTATTACACGATCCCCTACCGCTGCCTGATCCCGAAGGGCGTGAAGAACATGCTGGTCGCGGGGCGGTGCATCTCCGCCGATCACGTGGCGCAGGCGTCGGTGCGCATCATGCCGATCTGCTGCACGATGGGCGAAGCCGCCGGTACGGCGCTGACGCTGGCAAGGCAGTCCGGCGCGAAGGACGTGCGCGAGGTGGACGTGCCGAAGCTGCAAAAGCAGCTGGAGGCGCAGGGACTGAAGATCCATTGAGCAAAAAAACGCGCGGATGACAGTGTCATCCGCGCGTTTTTTTGTTTTTCAGAACAGTCCTGTGATCCTGCCGTTTTCGTCCACGTCGATCTTCTCCGCGGCGGGGACCTTCGGCAGTCCCGGCATGGTCATGATGTCGCCCGTCAGCGCGACGAGGAACCCCGCACCGGCGCTGACCTTCAGGTTGCGCACCGTGACCGTGAAGCCCTTCGGCGCGCCGAGCAGCGCGGGATCGTCCGAAAACGAGTATTGCGTCTTCGCCATGCACACGGGCAGGTTCCCGTAGCCGAGGCGCGTCAGTTCCTCCGCCTGCATTTTGGCGTTCGCCGTCAGCGTGACGCCGTCGGCGTGATAGATCTTTCTCGCGATATCCGTCAGCTTCTTTTCGATGGGATCGGCGTCGTCGTAGGCGAAGCAGAAATCGCTCGGCTGCTCACAAAGGCGCAGCACCTCCTGCGCCAGCTTCTCGCCGCCTGCGCCGCCCTTTGCCCAGACCTCGCTCAGCGCGACGTTTACGCCGCAAGCGCGGCACTTTTCCTCGACCAGCGCAAGCTCCGCGGGCGTGTCGGTCGGGAACGCGTTGACCGCCACGACGCACGGCAGACCGTAGACCTGCGTGATGTTTTCGACGTGCTGCAGAAGATTGGGCAGTCCCGCCGCCAGCGCGCCGAGATCCTCCTGCTGCAGCGCGTCCTTCGCCGCGCCGCCGTGATGCTTCAGCGCGCGCACCGTCGCCACCACAACGACCGCGTCCGGCTTGAGACCGGCAAGGCGGCACTTGATGTCGAGGAACTTCTCCGCGCCCAGATCCGCGCCGAAGCCCGCCTCGGTGACGGCGTAGTCGCCGAGCCGCATCGCCATGCGCGTCGCAACAACGCTGTTACAGCCGTGCGCGATGTTGGCGAACGGACCGCCGTGCACGAACGCGGGCGTGCCCTCGAGCGTCTGCACGAGATTCGGCTTGAGCGCGTCGACCAGCAGCGCGGTCATGGCGCCCTCCGCCTTGAGATCGTGCGCGGTGACGGGCTTGCCGTCATACGTATACGCCACGACCATGCGCCCGAGCCGCGCCTTGAGATCGGAGACGCTCTCGGCAAGGCAGAACACCGCCATGACCTCGGACGCGACCGTGATGTCGAAGCCGTCCTCACGCGGAACGCCCTGCATCCTGCCGCCCAGCCCGTCAACGATATTGCGGAGCTGGCGGTCATTCATATCCACCGCGCGCTTCCACACGACGCGCTTGACGTCGATCCCCAGCGCGTTGCCCTGCTGGATGTGGTTGTCCAGCAT
>JAFSXP010000067.1 GCA_017443965.1 Oscillospiraceae bacterium | reverse complement strand
CTCCCCCGCCGCGGCGTACAGGCAGAACCCGCCCGCCAAGATCCCGCCGAGCGGCACGCCGCCGGGCAGCTCGATCCCGCCGCTGCCCGAGATCATCGCCGCCGCGGCAAGGCAGAGCGGCACGCCCCGCGGCTTTTCCCGCAGGCGCTGTACCGCGACCGTGCCGAACGGCAGCGTGATCATCCGCACGACGAACGCCGTCATCGACTGCGCGCTGACCGCGCCGCTGAGCAGCAGCAAAATCGACGATACCGCGCCCGCCGCCGTCGCCGTCAGCGGCGCGTAGAGCGCTTTGCGCGTGACGGGCGTGTCGCGCAGCGCCCAGTTTGCCGTCAGCGCGAGAAACCCCGCCGCCACGGTCAGCACCGCCGTCTCCGTCTCCCAGAAGCACAGGCAGCTCGCCGCCGCGCCGAGCAGCGTCAAAAGCGGCACGGCGCCGGGCGGCGTCGCCGCGATCAGGCAGACCGCCGCCGGGATGGGAACGCCGACGATCCGCGCACCCGCCAGCAGAAAGCCCGCGGCAAAGCCGCCGACATACCGCGCGACGCGCGCCGCGGAAAGCGTGCGCTGTTTGATCGTTTCCACAAGATCCCGCCTTTCTCCCCCGATTTTACAGGTCCTCCGCGGCAAAAAGCGTCGGGAAATGGGACGGGAAATGAGGGATTGAGAAACGGCGCGATTTTTGTTATACTGACACGGAAGGAAGGTGCCGGAATGGGACGGGAATGGGAACTGAAATACGCCGCGACGCCGGAGACGCTGGATCGGATCGCCGCGGACAAAACGCTCGCCGCACGCGCGGTCGGGGCGGCGGCGCTGGAGATGGAGAGCGTCTATTTCGACACGCCCGCGGGCGATCTGAAAGCGCGCAAATGGACGCTTCGCCTGCGGCGCGAAAACGGGCGCGGCGTCGTGACGATGAAGACCGCCGGCGACGGCGGCGCCCGCGGCGAGTGGGAATACGAAGCCGATTCGATCGACGGCGCGGCGGAAAAGCTCGCCGCGCTCGGCGCGCCGCAGGAGCTGAAAGCGCTGCTCGCGGCGGGCGTCGCGCCGGTCTGCGGCGCGTCGTTCACGCGGCAGGCGATCACGCTGGAGCTCGGCGGGACCGCGGCGGAGCTGGCGCTGGACCTCGGGTTTTTATTCCGCGGGGAGCGCAAAGCGCCGCTGTGCGAGGTGGAACTGGAACTGAAATTCGGCGACGAGAGCGCCGTGAAGGAACTGGCGGACGAACTGGCGGCAAAGTACGAGCTTTCTCCCGAGCCGCGCAGTAAATTCGTGCGCGCGTCGAACTTGTAAAACAGGAGGGCATCGCCGTGGAATACCGCGCGGGACAATTTGATATCGCGGTCATCGGCGCGGGACACGCCGGCATCGAAGCCGGACTTGCCGCGGCGCGGATGGGCTGCACCGTGGCGGTGTTCACGATCAACCTCGACGCCGTGGGCAACATGCCGTGCAATCCCGCCATCGGCGGCACGGGCAAGGGGCATCTTGTGCGCGAGCTGGACGCGCTGGGCGGCGAGATGGCAAAAGCCGCCGACCGCTGCTGCATCCAGTACCGCATGCTCAACCGCGGCAAGGGACCTGCCGTCCATTCGCTGCGCGCGCAGGCGGACAGGCGCAAGTATCAGGAGGATATGAAGCGCACGCTGGAGCGGCAGGCGCGTCTGGAACTGAAGCAGGCGATGATCACGGAGATCCGCCTCGCGGGCGGTCGCGCCGCGCAGGTCGTGACGCAACTCGGCGCGGTATACGACGTGAAAGCCGTCGTCGCGGCGACGGGGACGTATCTCGGCGGGCGCGTCATCACGGGCGAGTGCGCCGTCGCGTCCGGCCCCGACGGCATGCACGCGGCGGAGGGGCTGACCGGGTGCCTTGCAGCGCTCGGTCTGCGGCTGCGCCGCTTCAAGACCGGCACGCCGCCGCGCGTCAACGCGCGGTCGGTGGACTTTTCCAAAATGGAGCCGCAGCCGGGCGACGAGGATCCCGTGCCGTTCTCGCTGCACACGACCGCCGTGCCGGAAAACCGCGCGCAGTGCTACCTGACCTACACGAACGAAAAGACGCACGAGATCATCCGCGCGGCGCACGACCGTTCGCCGCTCTTCAACGGCATGATCGAGTCCACGGGACCGCGTTACTGCCCGTCCATCGAGACGAAGATCGACCGCTTCCCCGACAAAAAGCGCCATCAGCTGTTCATCGAGCCGTGCGGGCTGGGGACGGACGAGCTGTATATTCAGGGGCTTTCCTCCTCTCTGCCCGAGGACGTGCAGACTGCCGTCGTCCATTCGATCGCGGGGCTGGAGCACGCCGAGATCATGCGTCCGGCGTACGCCATCGAATACGACTGCGTCGATCCGACCGAGCTGCTGCCGACGCTGGAGTGCAAAAAGATCCCCGGGCTGTACGGCGCGGGGCAGTTCTGCGGCTCAAGCGGCTACGAGGAGGCGGCGGTGCAGGGCTTCGTCGCCGGTGCGAACGCCGCGCTGAAAATTCAGGGGAAGGAGCCGCTGATCCTGCGGCGCAGCGACGGCTACATCGGCGTGCTGATCGACGATCTGGTGACGAAGGGCACCGACGAGCCGTACCGCATCATGACCTCGCGCTCGGAGTATCGCCTGCTGCACCGGCAGGACAACGCCGACCGCCGCCTGTGCCCCATCGGGCATCGGCTCGGTCTGATCTCCGACGCAGAGCTTGCCGCCGTTGAGGAGAAGTACGCGCGTATCGAGCGCGAACAGGAGAGGTTGGAACACACGGGCGTTCCCGCGTCCGACGCGCTGAACGAGCTGCTGGCGTCAAAGGGCTCCGCGCCCGTGGAGGGCTCCGCGCGGCTCGCCGATCTGGTGCGCCGTCCGCAGGTCGGCTACGACGAGCTTGCGCCGTTCGACCCCGAACGTCCCAAGCTGACGAAGGAGGAAGCCGAGGCGGTTGAGATCGCGCTGAAATACGCCGGGTATCTGACGCGGCAGGAAAAGCAGCTTGAGACGTTCCGCAAGGAGGAAAACCGCCTGCTGCCGCAAGACCTCGACTACGCCGCCATCGGCGGACTGCGCCTTGAGGCGCGGCAGAAGCTCGCCGAGATCCGCCCGATGTCCGTCGGACAGGCGGGGCGCATCTCGGGCGTCAGTCCCGCGGATATCGCGGTGCTGCTGGTGTATCTGGAAAAGTATTATCAAGACAACTAACGCAGTACGGGCGGAATCCAGCCCGTGAAAACCGACAGGGGTTCGACTCCCCTCAGCTAAAGGAGAAGCTATGACGCTGTTCGATTCCCACGCGCATCTGGACCACGCGAAATTCGAGGGCGAGCGCGACGCGATCCTCGCCTCGCTCGCAGACGCGGGCGTGGGCTTCGTGATGAACGTCGGGTGCGACCTGTCCTCGTCGCTGCGGTCGGTCGCGCTGGCGAAGAAGTACCCGTTCGTCTATGCCTCCGTCGGCACGCATCCCGACGCGGCGGACAAATTCTCCCCCGCCGATCTTGCGATGTACCGCGCGCTGGCGGCGGACGGGCGCGTCCGCGCCGTCGGCGAGATCGGGCTGGATTATCACTATCCCGACGGGCCGACGCGGCTGGATCAGATGCGGTGCTTCACCGCGCAGTTGGAACTTGCGCGGGAACTGAAAAAGCCCGTGATCGTGCACGAGCGCGAGGCGCACGGAGACGCGATGGACATCCTGCGGCAGTTTCCCGACGTGACGGGCGTGTTCCACTGCTTTTCCGGCTCGCCGGAATTCGCTTTGGAACTGATAAAGCGCGGCTGGTACATCGGCTTCACCGGCGTGGTGACGTTCCGCAACGCCCGCCGCGCGGTCGAGACGGCGGCGGCGATCCCGCTTGACCGCATGCTGATCGAGACGGACTGCCCGTACATGGCGCCGGAGCCGTACCGCGGCAAGCGGTGCGACAGCCGCATGATCATCGAAACGGCAAAAAAGCTGGCGGAAATTCGCGGCATTTCACTTGACGAATTGGCAAACGCCACGACCGAAAACGCGAAGCGATTATTCGGGATCGCATAAAAAAACGACGGAGCGTTGCTCCGTCGTTTTTT
>JAFSXP010000066.1 GCA_017443965.1 Oscillospiraceae bacterium | reverse complement strand
GGCTTTATGGGCGAGCACGGCCGCGGCACGAGCGAGCACTGCGGTGTGATCGGCCGCGTGGACATCGTGACGGGAACGTTCGGCAAGGCGATGGGCGGCGCGTCCGGCGGCTATACCGCCGCGCGGCAGGAGATCGTCGATCTGCTGCGCCAGCGCAGCCGTCCGTACCTGTTCTCCAACACGCTGGCGCCCGCGATTTGCGCCGCGACGCTGAAGACCATCGAAAAGCTGAAAGCTTCCACCGCGCTGCGCGACAAGGTGCACGAGAACGCGCGCTATTTCCGCGCGGAGATGGAGAAGCTCGGCTTCGATCTGCTGCCCGGCGAGCATCCCATCGTGCCGGTCATGCTGTACGATCCGAAGGTCGCGGGCGAATTTGCGAACCGCATGCTGGAAAAGGGCGTGTACGTGGTCAGCTTCTGCTACCCCGTCGTGCCGAAGGGCCGCGACCGCATCCGCACGCAGATCTCCGCCGGTCACACCAAGGAGGACCTCGACTTCGCGGTCAAGTGCTTCAAGGAAGTCAAGGAAGAAATGGGCCTTTGAGATCTGCATAAAATTTCATGAAAAATCGATCCCGTCCGCAAAACGGACGGGATTGTTTTGTCCGCGGCGTGCGAACACAACATCTTGTGGCAGGGCGAAAAAACCGCCGTTTTTGTTACAGAAATGTAAAACAGGAACGGTGAAAACGGGACAATTTTGTCTTGACCTATTGCAAATTATGCTATATATTATGATTGCTATTTTCGCTTCGTATGCCCTTCTGTTACGAATCGGACACACGCAGATCGGGGATCGGCGATCCCCCAAGGAGGTACCAATATGAAAATCTTCAAGAAGCTTATGGCGCTCACGCTTGCGGCCGTCATGGTCTTCGGCGTGCTGACGACCGCTTACGCGGCGGACAAGGTCAAGTATTCCGACGCCAAGTCCATCAAGCACGCCGCCGCTGTCGCCGTGCTGTCCGCGGTGGACGTCATCGCCGGCTATCCCAACGGCACGTTCCGTCCCACCACGACGGTCACCCGTGCCGAGATGGCGAAGATCCTTGCGTTCCTGCTCAACAAGGGCGAGGACGTGGGCGAGCAGTTTGCGGACGCCTGTTCGTTCGGCGACTGCCAGGGTCACTGGGCAAAGGGTTACATCGGCTACTGCGTGGCGCAGGGGCTGATCAACGGCAAGAGCCCCACCTCGTTCGACCCCGAAGGCAAGGTCACGCTTGCCGAGGAGGCGAAGATGGTGCTCTGCGCGCTCGGCTATGAGACGTCGCTGCGCGGCTACACCGGCTCCGACTGGATGATCAACGTCGCGCGCGACGCGGCGACCGCCGGTCTGTTTACGAACATCTCCGAGCTGAAGAACGCCGACCCGATGACGCGCGACGACGCCTGCCAGCTGATCCTCAACGGTCTGCAGGCGACGCTGGTCAAGTTCCCGAACGCCTCGACCACGCTGATCGAGGGCGATCCCGAACTCGGCGAGGTCATTATGAACTCGAACCTCAAGAAAGAGAACGTCACCATTCTCGAAGAGGGCATCGACTTCGACTTTAACGACCGCGATCTGATCAACGACGCGGGCGGCAGCACCGTTCAACTCTGCGAGCGTCTGTTCCCCGAGCTGCGGCTTTCGCCCGAGGGCCACACCGAGATCGGCGCCCCCGCCGAGACGTGGCTGCTGAAGAACCAGACGCTCTGCAGCGAAAACACGATGACGGCGACGTTCACCTCTGACACCTCCACCACCGGCAAGACGCTGCGCAGCAAGCTGAAAACGTCTCTCCCGCTGAGCTGCACGGTCTATCTGGACGGCAACTGGAACAGCCACTACAGTCTCGAGCAGCTGAAGGTCGCCATGGGCTGGGAGAACAAGGACGAAAAGTCCGCCATCTCCGCCGCCGCTTCCGCCACCAACGCCACGCTCGGCGTGGACGGCAGAGGCTTCTACTATCAGATCGCCAACACCGGCGCGACGGCGCAGTTTGCCTGCGCCGCGGCAGCGCTGGTCCTGTGCTGGCGCAACGACAGCGCCAACAGTATGGCGGGCTTCAGCACCTCCGGCGGTCAGTCGGCGATCTTCGCGTCGAGCGGCTACCATCAGGAGTATTACTATGACGAGGTCGAGCGGCATCTGACGATCTGCTCGCAGGCGAACTACCCTGCGGAGGTCCGCAGCGTCGTCCCCGCCGTCACGGACGCCGACGGCACCGTTACGCAGGAGCCCTACGCGGTCCTCGCGCTGCTCGCGGGCGCTCCTGCCGGCTACACCGGCGGTAAGATCGAGATCGGCACGGAGAAATACGCCGAGTCGACCAACGCCAACACTGCGCTGATGAAGCTGTCGCAGCTCGGCGAAGATATGGATATCAAGGCGGGCGAACGTCTGATCGTGACCTTTGCGCACGATCCGATCGAAGAGGCGGCAGGCAAGTACCACATCAACTCCGCCAACGTGCTGGAGAAAGCCAGCGGCGTCGTCGACTATGTGCAGGCGTCCACCGGCACGTCGCTGTCCTCGCTCCGCGTCGGCAAGACCACCTATTCCCGCGCCGCGAAGTGCCCGGTGCAGACCGCCGCCGAGATCAAGGTCGGCAAGAACTATGAGATCAGCTACTTCACGTTCGGTTCGTCGAACCTTGCGTTCATGATCGAGCAGGTCACCACGGACTATGCGTACCTGATGAGCGCCGGTCCGACGACGGATCCGCTTGCCGAGCACAAGTACGCGGCGAAGATCCTGAAGTCCGACGGCACGATCGAGACCGTATACACCGTGCAGGATTACTGGGCGAGCGTCGGCTACATCGTCACCTACTCGCTCAATAAAACCACCTCCGAATACACGCTGACCGCCGTGGGCGGCTATTCCGGCTCGCAGGCAGGCGCCGGCGGCAACGTCAGTGTGGCGACGGGACGCGCTGCGGTGCAGCTCGGCGGCAACACGATGACCGCGGATCCCGATACGCTCTTCCTGGTCATTACGCGCGACACCAACAACAATCAGGTCGTCGACGTCTACAAGGGCTCCGGCAAGGTGCCGTACGTCGTCGCTGCCGACTACTATGCCTACTACGTCGAGAACGACCGTCTGAAGTTCGTCGTGCTGGAGGACGCCACGATCGGCGCCGGCTCGGCGGGCATCTACGGCATGTTCGTCAAGACCGGCAAGGACGGCCTCAAGACCGACAGCCTCGGCAGTTACTACACCGTCAAGGCGGTCGTCGACGGCAAGGTCGACACGCTGAAGCTCACGGAGGATGAGTACAACGCGCTCAACCCCGGTCTGAACATCTTCAAGAACCTCAACCGCAACAGCGACGGTCTGGTCACCGGTCACGTGGCCATTGTCGGCACGCAGATCGTGTCCATGACGCAGCCCGAAAAGGGCGTCGTCACGTTCAACGGCACGACCGGCCTGTCGTATCACGACAACGTGCTGATCTACGTCTACCATGCGCGGACGGATACGCTGGAGATCGTCTCCTCCGCCACGGAGCTGAGCGCGATCGACCCGAACGAGATGCCGTTCGAGTACAACACGTTTGAGAGTTACTACACGCTCAACCCCGAATACGATTACCCGGTGCTCGCCGGTATGTACCTGAGCATCGACTGATCCACACGCCTCGGCGCCGTCCTGCAACCGCAGGACGGCGCTTTTGTTTACAAAAAGTTTGGTTGCGTTTCCGGCGGCTTGACCGTATAATAAAGGAAAGAACGACGCCCAAGGAGGGCATGCCATGCAAAAGCTATCGAGAATGCTCCGCGCGCTGCTCATCACGGCGCTGCTCGTTGCAGCCGTCGCGCTTTGCGCCGCCGCCGCGGACTATACCGCCTCGAACGACGGCGAGCTGTACCGCGCGATCTATGACGCGCTGACCGATCAGAAGACGACGTTCACCGTCGAATACTCGGGCAAGGACATGAGCCGCGCCTCGCCCGTCGCGATGATCCGCTCGATGGCGGCGAACCTGCCGAACGAGGACGGGAACGGCGGCGACGTGCTGATGATGAACCTCGTCACCGCCAACTGCGTGCGGCTGGGCAATACGCTGACGTTCACCGCGCAGTACCTGCTGGACAAGCAGCAGCTCGCGTGGACGTATTCGCAGGTCGACGAGATCGTCGACGAACTGCAGCTCGAGGGCGAAAGCGATTTCGTCAAGGTCAAGCGCATCTATCAGTACATGGGCATGCACTTCACTTACGACGATACGCTGACGAAATTCACCGACTACGACGGTCTGACCGACGGCACGATGGTCTGCCAGGGCTACGCGCTGCTGACCTACAAGCTGCTGTGGCGCGTCGGCGTACCGGCGCGCATCGTGGTGGGCACCTCGCGCGGCGAGCCGCACGGCTGGAACATCGTGAAGCTGGACGGCGCATGGTACAATCTGGACACCACATGGGATTCCACCGGCAGTGACACGATGTACTGGTCGTATTTTCTGAAGAGCGACGCCGACTTCGAGGGTCACGAGCGCGACCCGAGTTTTACCACCTACGCGTTCAACACGGCGTGCCCGATGGCGAAGAAGTCCTACGACGTGCACTCCGTCGACATCACGCTGGACGGGCAGATCTACTCCGGGCTGACCATCCGCAACGGGCAGACGATCCAATTCGGCTATACGCTGCATCCCGAGGCGGAGGGCGTCTCCGTCAGCTGGCGGTCGTCCGATCCCGCGGTCGCGTCGATCACGGAGGACGGCAAGCTGTCGTCGCTGACGCCGGGGCAGATCAACATCACCGCCACGCCGAGCGACGACACCTACATCCCCGGCACGTTCCCCGTCACCGCCGTGGAGATGCGCAACTGCTCGCCGTGGGCGGAGCAGGAGCTTGTCAGCTACTATCTGCGCAAGCTCTATCCCGCCGTGCTGTGCAGCGACTATCAGACGCCGATCCACCGCGACGAATACGCGCGGCTTCTGCGGCTGCTGATCGCGCAGGAGCACGATCCCGCCGGCAACGCATCGTTCTACACCGCGCCGTCGTTCAGCGACGTCGGCGAGTCGCCGTACTGGTATGACATCGCCTACTGCTCCGGACGCGGCATCTTCAACGGCACGGGACCGCACACGTTCTCGCCCGATCTGCCGCTGACGCGCGAGCAGGCGGCGAAGATGCTGTGCAACACGCTGGCGTATCTCGGCGTCACGCTGCGCGAGGAGGCGGAGCTGACCTTTGCCGACAACGATCAGATCAGCGAATGGGCGCTGCCGTACGTGAAGCTGGTCGTCGCCGCGGGCATCATGGAGGGCACCGGCGAGAATTTCGAGCCGAAGACCTCGATCTCGCGCGAGCAGGCAGCCGTCACGCTGGAGCGCATCTTCGTGCGCTACTTTGAGCAGACCGCCGAAAACGCGGCGTAATACCGAAAGACAAAGCTCCCCACGCTGCTGCGTGGGGAGCTTTTTATACATTAACAAATTATTTACAAAAAGGGATTGACATTCTTCCGCAACGGTGGTAAATTAGCACTCGGAAAGAATGAGTGCTAACGGAGGCGAGAACATGGAAATGACCGAACGGAAGAAAAAGATCCTCCGCGCGATCGTGGACAGCTATATCCGCACGGCAGAGCCGGTCGGCTCCAAGGCGATCGCGTCGCTGCCTGACATCGCCACCTCCTCCGCGACCGTGCGCAACGAGATGAGCGATCTCACCGAGATGGGCTATCTTGAACAGCCGCACACCTCCGCCGGCCGCGTGCCCAGCCCCGCGGGCTACCGCCTTTACATCGACGAGCTGATGCAGGACTATCGCCTGTCCGTCGACGAGACGCAGGCGATGCATCAGACGCTGGAGGGCAAGATCCGCGAATTCGACGACGTGATCGCGCAGGTGAGCAAGATCGTCTCGAAGATGACCAATCTGCCCGCCTACGCCGTGACGTCGCCCAAGGTGCAGCCGACGGTCAAGAAGTTCGAGCTGATCATGGCGGAAAGCGGCACGTTCATTCTGGTCGTCATGACGTCGAACGACACCGTGAAAAACCGCCTTGTGCGGCTGCCAGTGGACTGCGACGAGCAGGACCTCAAGCTGCTCAGCGCGGTGCTGAACGCCACGCTGACCGGTCTGACTGCGGACGAGATCACGCCCGACGTCATGGCGCGCGTGACGCGCTCGGCAGGCGCGGCGGCAAGTCTGGTGCCGGTGATCGTGGACTACACGGTGCACGTGCTGCAGTCGGAATCGCACAGCGAGGTCTCGCTTTCGGGGCAGATGAATCTGCTGTCGCTGCCGGAGTACCGCGATCCGCAGAAGGCGCAGCAGCTGATGACGCAGCTCGACGAGGACGTGATCGGCAACCTGCCGGCGGTCATTGGGCCGGACAGCAAGATGCAGATTTTGATCGGACCGGAGAATATCGCGCAGGAACTGAAGGACACCAGTGTGGTCATGACGCGCTTCGACATCGGCGACGGCATGCAGGGCATGATCGGCGTGGTCGGACCGACGCGCATGGACTACGCACAGGTCACGGCGCGGCTGAGCTACTTCACGGAGAGCCTCAGCAAGATGTTCGCGAAGCCGGAAAAGCCGGAGCTGCCGGAGGCAAAGGAAGAATAAAGCGAGGGATGCAACATGGCAAAGAAAGAGAAAAAACAGCCCGAGGAGGTCACGGAGCCGGTCGAGCAGGTCGAAAAGACCGAGCAGGTCGAGCAGACCGCCGAGCCCTCGGAGCTGGAAAAGACGAAAGCCGCGCTGGCGCAGGAGCATGACGGCTATCTGCGGCTGGCGGCGGAATACGACAATTTCCGCAAGCGCAGCCAGCGCGAGCGCGAAGCGCTCTACACGGACGTCAAGGCGGAGACGGTGGGCAAATTCCTGCCGGTCTACGACGATCTCGCCCGCGCGCTGGCGCAGGAGACCGCCGACGAGGCGTACAAAAAGGGCGTGGAGCTGACGATGAACAGCCTGCGCAAGATCATGGAGCAGCTCGGCGTGACCGAGTACGGCGAGAAGGGCGATCCGTTCGACCCGACAAGGCACAACGCCGTCATGCACTGCGAGGACGAAACGCTCGGCGAGGGCGTCATCGCAGAGGTCTTCCAGAAGGGCTTCGCCGTGGGCGAAAAAGTCATCCGCTTCGCCATGGTCAAAGTGGCGAATTAATGAATAAATAACATAGTTGCTTAGGAGGTAATTATTATGTCTAAAATCATCGGTATCGATCTCGGTACGACCAATTCCTGCGTCGCCGTCATGGAGGGCGGCGAACCCGTTGTCATCGCCAATGCCGAGGGCAACCGCACCACCCCGTCCGTCGTGGCGTTCAGCAAGACCGGCGAGCGTATGGTCGGGCAGGTCGCAAAGCGGCAGGCGGTCACCAACCACGACCGCACCATCTCTTCGATCAAACGTGAGATGGGCTCGGACTACAAGGTGACGATCGACGACAAGAAGTACACCCCGCAGGAGATCAGCGCCATGATCCTGCAAAAGCTGAAGGCGGACGCAGAGGCGTATCTCGGCGGCGCCGTGACGGAAGCCGTCATCACCGTGCCGGCATACTTCACCGACGCGCAGCGGCAGGCGACGAAGGACGCCGGCAAGATCGCCGGTCTGGACGTCAAGCGAATCATCACCGAGCCGACGGCGGCGGCGCTCGCCTACGGCATGGACAAAGAGTCCGAGCAGAAGATCATGG
>JAFSXP010000065.1 GCA_017443965.1 Oscillospiraceae bacterium | reverse complement strand
TCTCTGTGAGCAATCGTGCGCTTTTGGGCGGCAAGCCTCTGGGCAAGCCCGATCTGCCGACGATCTACAACGGATTCCCCATCTACGGCCAGGAAGAACTGGACGCAGTTCAGGAAGTGGTCAAGAGCCTGCACTGGGGCACCAACGGCCCGAAGCAGGTGGAGTTTGAGGAGGCGTTCGCCAAATTCATCGGCACGAAGTACGCCGCCAACGTCACCAACGGCACCCACACGCTCCGGCTGGCGCTGGAGGCGCTGGGCGTCGGCCCCGGCGACGAGGTCATCGTCCCCGGTTCCACGTGGCAGGGCACGGCGGCGTCGGTGTTGGACGTCAACGCCATGCCGATCCTGACGGACGCCGACCCCCGGACGTGGTGCATTTCTCCCGAGCGGATCGAGGAGAACATCACTCCCCGCACCAAGGCCATCATCCCCGTCCACCTGTACAGCCGGATCTGCGACATGGACGCCATCCTTGATATTGCCAAGCGCTATAATCTTGTCGTCATCGAGGACTGCGCGCATCAGCACGGCTCCGAGTGGAAGGGCAAGAAGGCGGGCACCATGGGCGCCACCGGCTCGTTCAGCCTGCAGTGCAGCAAGATCATGCAGACCGGCGAGGGCGGCATGGTCACCACGAACGACGAGCGTCTTTACGATCTGATCTATTCTCTGAAGTTCTGCGGCCGCTCGCGCGATCCCAAGTCGGAAACGCCGCTGCCCACGATGCAGTCCGGCAACTTCCGCGGCAACGAGTTTGCCGCCGCCATCGGCATCTGCCAGCTGGCGCGTCTGCAGGAGCAGAATGACCTGCGCGGCGCGAACATCACCTATCTTGAGGACGCCCTGCAGGCGGAGATCCCCGGTCTGACCTATCTGTACCGCGATCCCAGAGTCACCTATCAGGCGCACTACCGCATGTCCATGCGCTTTGACAAAGAGGCGTGGGACGGCGTCCACCGCGACACCGTCATCAAGGCGGTCAAGGCGGAGACGGAGGACGAGCTGAAGCTCGTCAAGCCGTACGCGCCGCTGAACAACAGCAGCCTGTACCGCCCGTTCAGCAAGAAGACGCATAAGCTCAGCGACGAGTATATGCGCCTGATCGACCCGGCGCGTTTCCACATGCCGGTCGTCGAGCGTCTTTACAAGGAAGAGTACCTCGGCTTCGATCATCCGATGTTCCTCGATGAGCGCGGCAAGATGGATCGGATCGTCGAGATCTTCAAGAAACTCTACGCAAACATCCCCGAACTGAAGAAGTTCCAGGAAGAGGTAGCCCTGTAATGCAAAAAGCGGGGGACACGACCGTGTCCCCCGCTTTTTCCCATGTTATCATTCAGAAAAATGCGTCGATCACCTGCAGCGCCGCGCCGATCATGGCGGACAGCGTGCCGAGCGCGTACGGCTTGATCGCCAGGTTCTGCTGCGTCACGGTGAAGCCGCTTCGCTGCGAGATGCGCGCCACCTCCTCGACGAGCTGCGGGAAGAAGTCGATCGTCGCGCCGCCGAGCACGATCAGATTCGGGTTGAGGATGTTCGTCAGATAGCCGACCGCGGTGCCGATCGTCTCGGCGCACCGCTGCAGGATCTCCAGCGCCAGCTTGTCGCCCTGCATGGCGGCTGCCTGCAGCTCCTGCGGCGTGGGATACGCCCTGCCCTGCACGATGGTCTTCAGCGGCGAAAACCCGCTGAACGCGGGCAGCGCCCTTTTCGCCTGCATCAGCAGCGTCGGCGTGGTCACGTACAGCTCCAGGCAGTCGCGGTTGCCGCAGGTGCAGCGCCGCCCGTCCGCCCGCACGGTCGTGTGACCGATCTCGCCGGCGGCCTCGTCCGCGCCGCGGTAGACCTTGCCGTCAAGCAGGATACCCGCCGCCACGGACGTGCCGATGGAGATGCACACCTGATCCGCCACGCCCTGTCCCGCGCCCAGCGTGTACTCCGCCAGCGCCATGCAGCGCGCCGCGGTGTCAACGAACACGGGGATGCCGAGCGGCTCGGCGAATTCCTTCTGCATATCCACGTTGTTCCAGCCCTCGATGTTCGGGCAGAACAGTATCTGTCCGCTGCTGTGGCGCACGACGCCGCTGACGCCGACGCCCAGCCCGAGGATCTTCTCCCTGCCGTATTTGCGGATCAGCTTCGTCAGCTTTGCGCGCAGCTGCGCCACCGTCACGTGGCGCGCGGGAACGGTGTTGCCGTTGTCGTGTACCTCGGCGGCGATGATCTCCGATTCGATCACGCTGCCGTCCATGCCGACCACGCCGATCCGCGCGCAAGACGCGCCGATGTCGGCGGTGAGGGTATAGCGGTAGTCCGGGTTGACCGAGAGCAGCGCCGCCTTGCGTCCGCCGGTCGACTGCCGGTATTCGCGCTCGGCGATCAGCCCGTCCGCCAGCAGGCGGGAGACGGACTTCGTCACGGTCAGAAGCTGAAAACCGGTCGCCTCCGTTAATTCTGCGCGGGTTATCTTGCGTTTCCGGTAGATTTGCTGTAAAATAATGATCTGGGTGCGGGAATACGCGCTCAAAATCGACTCAAACATAGAAAACTCCTCCGTCTTTATGATACCAAAAGATGGAGAAAATGTCAAACGGGAGGTAGATGCCAGTCATGAGAATCGTAGACGTCAACTGCTTTGTCGGCATTGATCTGAAGGAGATCCGTCCTGAGGTCACGCCGGAGGAGCTGCTTGCGCGGATGGAGGTCAGCGGCGTGACGCAGTCCGTCACGTATTATACGCTCGCCGAGCAGCAGATCCGCCTCGGCAACGAGGAGATGGACCGTGTCGCCGCCGCGTCCGGCGGAAAGATACTGCCCTGCTGGATCGCCTCGCCCTACATGGACGGCGTGCAGATGCCGCTGCCCGAGGATTATCTCAAGCTGCTGCGGGAAAAGCGTCCCGCCGCCGTGCGGCTCGATCCCGTCAATCAGCTCTATCCGTTCGATTCGTTCTTCTGCGACGAACTTCTGGCGGTGCTGGACGAACTTCGCATCCCGACGATCGTCTCGCACGGGAAGGGCAAGGGCGCGTTCACGATCCTGCTGCAGAAGCTGCCGGAGATCGCGGCGCAGTTCCCGCACATCCCGTTCATCCTGACGAACGCCAGCCACGCGACTGAACTTGCGACCTACATGCTGCTGAAAAAGCGCCCGAGCGTCTACTTTGCCACGGGCTTTTTCTGCGGCGCGGGCATGCTCGATCAGTGCGTCGAGCGCTTCGGCGCAGAGCGTTTCCTGTTCGGCAGCAGCGTGAACAACATCGCCGCCGGCTCGCTCGGACTTGTCTATATGGGACGGTTTGCCGACAGCGAAAAAGAAAAGATCTTCCACGGCAACTGGGATCGTTTACAGGAGGGGATCAAATGGGGATCGTAGAAGCCATCCGGCAGGGA
The DNA here is from genome assembly GCA_017443965.1 of Oscillospiraceae bacterium. Taxonomy (GTDB): domain Bacteria; phylum Bacillota; class Clostridia; order Oscillospirales; family Oscillospiraceae; genus RGIG3566. The sequence continues at coordinate 23,510 of JAFSXP010000065.1, read as the reverse complement.
AAGCCCATCCCCGTACCGGTCATTGATACGCACACGCACATGGGACCCAGCGCAACGGGCGGCGAGCATCAGGCGTTCGAGGACGTCGAGGGCGTCATCGAACTGATGGACGCGACAGGCATCGACGCCATCTGCACCGCGCCGATGATCTTCTGCAAGGGCTATATGGAGCGGGCGAACGAATACAGCGCACAGCTCATCGAGCAGTACCCCGGCAGGATCTACGCCAATCTCGCGGTCTGCCCGCACGACGGCGTCGACGCGGTAAAGCGCGTTGTGGACAAGTACGGAAAGCACAAGGGCTTCGTCGCCATGAAATTTCTGACGATCTACCACGGCTCGCCGCTGCGCGAGGAATATCAGTACGCCATCGCGTTCGCGCAGGAGGCGGGCTGCCCGCTGACGTTCCACTACTGGGGCGATAAGATGCTGCCGGACGTGAAGCAGGTACTGGAAAAGTACCCGAAGCTGAAGCTGATCCTCGCGCATCAGGGCGGCGGCGTCAGAGAAGCCACGCTGAAGACCATCGAGGTCATGAAGCAGTGCGACCGCCTGTATATCGACACCTGCGGCAGTCTGCAAAACTCCATCGACATTTGGGAGATGGCGCAGCTCGCCGGTGAGGACAGGCTCGTCTACGGCTCGGACATCCACTATATGGAGCCGCGGTATGAGCTTGGCAAGATCGCGTTTTCCGGCATGCCGGAGCGCGTGATGAAAAAGATCTACGCCGAAAACTATCTGCGCCTGCTCGAGGGCTCGCAGATGGATCACATCAAGCTGTAGGGGAGAACGCCATGACCGAGGAACAAAGAGAACTCTACGTCCGCGCGCTGGAGGAGACGGCGCTCGCCTATTTCCGCCGCCGCGACCGCGTGCAGTACGACTCCGTCAACCTGACGCATCTGGACCGCTTCAACGGCGGCTCGCACCGCAAGACCGACGGCGTCGCGCCGGAGAGCGCCACGAAGGACAGCTATCTGTTCACCGTCTGCTCGTCGTTCGGCTATAACATGTTCTACAACGCGTTCGGCTACGAGCTTTGCGGCTCGCCGCTGCTGCACACCTGCCGCGTCGTGCTGGAGAAGTATAAGGATCACTTCAAATTCGCCTATGACAGCAAGGAACCCGGCGAGATGAAGACAAAGGCGGCGATCCGCGCCGCGCTCGCCGCGATGAAGCCGGGCGACGTCTTTGTCATCCGTAACGACAAGGCGCAGAATTATCACTACATGACGTGCATCAGCGGCAATCGGCTGATCCACAGCGGCGGCACGAAGCTCAACATGAAGACCGGCGAGGAAAAGTGGGACTCCCCGGGCTCGATCCGTGTCGACGATATCGACGAGTTCCTGCTCAACGTGCTCGGCGACTATCCGTTTTTCAATTTTGCCGCGTGGTGGGTCATCGACGTGCTGGACGCCATCGATCCGGAAAAGTATCCGCTGACGCCGTCGGCGCAGAGCCGTCTCGCGTATCCCGGTCTGAACATCGACCGCACCGTGTCCGTCCGCGCGCATCAGACCGTGCAGGCGGGCGATACGGTCACCGTCACGCTGCAGCTGCAAAACGACAACACGGCGAAATCCAAGCTCCGCTATGAGGATCTCGAGATCGTCGAAAAGCTGCCGGCGCATACGACGCTGCTGGACAGCTCGCTGACTGCCGATACGGTCGTGGACGGCGATACGCTGCGCTGGAAGCTGTCGTTCGCGCCCGGCGAGGAGCGGATCATCCAGTACACCGTCCGCGTTGACGACGACGCGCCCGTCGGCGGAGAGCTCGTCTTCGGCGGCGGCCGCGTGGCGCAGATCCCGTCGAACGAGATCCGCCGCCTCGTCTCCAAGCCGCGTCCCGACGCAAAGACCTGCGCCGCGCTCTACGCGCTGGCGAAAAAGAAGCCGAAGGGCGGCGCCGACTGGGCGTACGCGCAGATCGGCAAGCAAGTCAAGATCCCGACCGCGTGGGAACTGATCTCCGGACTGTACGAGTTTTACGAGGTCGACGACGTCTACGGCGAAGAGGACGGCGCGAAGCACGACGTCATGCGCGCAAAGAAAAAGCAGAGTAAATCTGCGCTCGACGCGATGAAGATGGCGGTGCCGACGCTTTTAGGCGGCAAGATGCTCACACTGCCGACGGCGGAGCGCGTCAAGGAGCTGCGCGGCGAAAACCTGTATCCGGGCGACGTGATCGTCGCCGCGCGGGAGCTGACGCGCGAGGGATGCAGGGAGGAGCAGTGGACGATGCTCGGCGGCGGCAAGGCGCTGCGCAAGACGCCGGAGGGCACGGAGGTCGTCGACCTGCCGTATTTGGACATTATGCTGGTGACGGACTATTTCGTGGTCCTGCGCCCGTATCTGATTTAAGGAGGAAAACAGTATGCAGCCGATCAAACGCAATTGGGAAGACCCCGAGGGCAAGGTCCTCTGGCAGCGCGCACGGTTCACACCGGTCATGCCGCTGGGCGAGGATAACCGCCTGCTCACCGGGAGCAAGGAGCATATCGCGCGGACGCGCACGGTCGCGCAGGAGGGCATGGTGCTGCTGAAAAACGACGGCACGCTGCCGCTCAGGAAAGGACAGCGCATCGCGGTCTTCGGCGCGGCGCAGTCGGACTATATGCGCGGCGGCACCGGCGCGGGCATCGTGCGCTGCGCGTTTGAAAAGACGCTGCTCGACGGCCTGACCGAAAAGGAGGCGGAGGGCAAACTGGAACTATATACGCCGCTGTCGCAGTTTTACTATGACGACGTGATGGCGCAGCGCAAGCGCGCCACGACCGAGGGCTACGAGGTCGGGCAACTCGGCACCTACACCAACTCCCACCGGACAGACCTCTACCACTTCCTCGGGCGCGCGGACGATCCCGCGATCCCCGCCGATCTGCTGGCGCAGGCGGCGGCGTTTACCGACACCGCCATCGTCACGATCAGCCGCGTCTCCGGCGAGTTCTACGACCGCACGGTCGAGGAATTCCACCTGTCCGCCGCGGAGAAGGCGACGATCGAGGCGGTCGAGAAGAATTTCAAGCACGTCATCGTCACGATCAACTCCGGCGGGCAGATCGAGGCCGGCTGGCTGGAGAGCGACAGGATCGGCGCGGTGCTGCTGATGCTCACGCCCGGTCAGATGGGCGGCGTTGCGGCGGCGGACATCCTCTGCGGCGACGTGAACCCCTCGGGCAAGCTGGTCGACACCTACACCCGCGACTATTCGGACTATCCATCCAGCGACACGTTCGAGGAGGACTTCTACTTCGTCAACTACACCGAGGATATCTTCGTCGGCTACCGCTACTTTGAGACGATCCCCGGCGCGGCGGAAAAGGTCGTGTTCCCGTTCGGCTTCGGCTTGAGCTACACGACGTTCGACGTCAAAACGCTCTCCGCGGGCGAAAAAAGCGGCACGATCACGGTCGAGGTCTCCGTGACCAACACCGGCAAAGTCGCCGGCAAAGAGGTCGTGCAGGTCTACTACGGCGCGCCGCAGGGCAAACTCGGAAAGGCGGCAAAATCCCTCGCCGCGTTCGGCAAGACGAAACTCCTCGCCCCCGGCGAAAGCCAGACGCTGACGCTGTCTTTCAAGGTCGAGGATATGGCGTCCTACGACGATACCGGCATCCTCTGCAAGTCGGCGTACCTGCTGGAGCAGGGCGATTATCCCGTCTACGTCGGCACCAGCGTGCGCGACGTCACCGTGGCGTACACCTACCGCGTGGCGGAGGAATTCCGCGTGACGAAGCAGCTTTCCGAGCGCTGCCCGTGCATCGCGCTGCCGAAGCGCCTGCATGCCGACGGCACCTATGAAAATCTGGAGATCAAGATCCTCAAGCGCCCGACCTACAAGCAGTATCCCGCGACGTTCGAGAAGGTCAAAGCGGACTTCTCCGGCGAGGCGGGCGTCAAGGGCGGCGCGGCAGGCGGCAAGGCGACGCTCGCCGAAGTGGTCGCCGGCAAGGTCACGCTGGACGATTTCGTCGCCATGCTCGACGCGGAGACGATCTGCGATCTGCTCGGCGGCGTGCCGTCCACCGGCATCGCCTCCACCAGCGGCTTCGGCGGCAAGTACAAGGATTGGGGCATCCCCGCGATCATGACCTCCGACGCGCCCGCGGGACTTCGCGCTACCGACAAGACCGGCTGCAAGCCGACCTGCTTCCCGGCGGCGGCGACGGTCGCCAGCTCGTGGAACCCGGATCTCGCGGAGCTTGCGGCGGAGACCATCGCGCTGGAGATCAAGGAGAACAACATGTACGCGTGGCTCGGGCCGGCGCTGAACATTCACCGCGACCCGCTGTGCGGCAGAAACTTCGAGTACTACGCGGAGGATCCGCTGGTCGCCGGCAAGTTTGCCGCCGCCGCCGTGCGCGGTGCGCAGAAGCACCGCATCAGCGCGTGCCCGAAGCACTTTGCGGCGAACAATAAGGAACTGTTCCGCCGTGACAGCGACAGCCGCCTGACCGAGCGCGCTCTGCGTGAGATCTATCTCAGGGGCTTTGAGATCTGCGTCAGGGAAGCCGATCCCAAAACGGTCATGTCGTCGTACAACTACATCAACGGCATCCGCGCGTCGGAGCATCCCGATCTGCTGACGTGGATCCTGCGCGACGAGTGGGGCTTCAAGGGCGTCGTCATGACCGACTGGAACGGCCACGGCCGCCACGCGGTCGAGGTCATGGCAGGCAACGATCTGAAGATGCCTGCCGGCGATCCGCGCATGGTCATCAACTTCCTCAAGGACCGCGCGATGGGGCAGGGACAGGCGGAGGAAGCCATCCGCAACATCCTGAAGCTCATCATGTGGTACGAGGGCGTCGAGTGGTAAACGCAAAAAAGACGGTGTGCAACGCACACCGTCTTTTTTGTTGCTTATCCCTGCTCGCGGGCGAGCTTTTCGCGCTTTAGTTCGTTCAGCAGCTGCGGGTAGAGCTGGCAGCTCATGCCGCCGTCCACCGTCAGCTCCGCGCCGGTGACGTTCTTGCTCTCGTCCGAGCCGAGGAACCACGCGGCGTTCGCGATATCCTCGAAATCGGAGATATCGCCGATCGGCGTCAGCGCGCCGTCCACGATGCGCTTGCTGCCCATCTGCACCCAGCGGTCTGTCTTGATCGTGCCGGGCAGCACCACGTTGCTGCGGATGCCGTACTGCCCCAAATCGACCGCCAGCCCGCGGGACATGGCAAGGATGCCGCCCTTGGACGTGCCGTACGCCAATCTGTTGGGGATGGCGCGGTAGGCGGTGTTCGACCCGATGAACACGATCGCGCCCTTGTGCTGCGCCTTCATGCGCGCAGCCGCCTGCCGGACGATCATGAAATTCCACACGAGGTTGGTCTCCAGAACGCGCTGGAATTCCGCCACGTCCTGCTCAAAGAAGTCCAGTCCCTTCGCGGGATCGCTGCCGAAGCCCAGGTCCGCCGAGTTGAGCACGACCGTCTCGACGACGCACCCCGCCGCGTCGATCTGCGCGAACACGTCCTTGACGCGCTGCTCGTCGCGGATGTCGAGCGCGAAGCCCTCGGCGAGTACGCCGGTCGCCTTTGCGACCTCCTCCGCCGCCGCCTTTGCGCGGTCGCCGTCGCGGCTGGTCAGAAAGACGTCGTAACCCTCTTTAGCGAAGCGCATGGCGCAGGCAAGTCCGCTGCCCTGTGTTCCGCCGGTAACAAATACCGCTTTTTTCATCTTCACACCGTCTTATCGAACACGCGGACGTGGTCGACGAGGAACGTATCGCCCACGGCGTCGTACGCCTCCGGCTCGGGCTGCTTGTTGAACTTCTCCTTGCGGTAGCCGCGCACCTCGGTGGAGATCAGAATGAACTCCGGCACGGCGGTGATGTGCTTGCCGCAATGGCCGTCCTCCACGCCGTCGATATAAAACGTATAGCCGGTCTCATCCCACAGCAGACCGAAGCGGTGGAACACGGAGGTATCCAGCCCCTCGTGCACCTCGCCGATCTTCTCGCGGACGCTGTCCAGCCCGTAGCCGCCGGTGAAGACGTTGTGCCTGCTGATGCGCCCGGGCTTGAACGACTCCATGACGTCGATCTCCACGCCGGAGACGGCGGGATCGAGCGACGCGCCGATGATGGGCGACTGGATCCAGAACGCCGACCACCAGCCGGGCTTCTGCTGCAGGCGGCAGCGGCACTCATAGTAGCCGGGGCCGTGCAAAAACTTGTTTTCGTGCAGCTTGCCGACGGGCCACTGGATCGCGTCCGTGCCGAACGTGGTCTTTTCCACCGGCTCGTCCATGTAGTTACAGCCGGTCTGCAGCTGCGCGGAGACGAGCTTGCCGTCCCTGTTCAGCAGCGTGAACACGGCGTTGGAGTTTCCGTCCAGATGCACGCCGCCGCGCACCCACGCGGGCCAGCGCGTCTGCATCATGCAGGTGCGGTAATCCCACTTGGTCTCGTCGAGCGTGTCGCCGTCAAATTCGTCCGCCCAGCTCAAGGTCCATTCGCCGTCGGGCAGCAGGGAATACTCGTGTCCCGCGACTTCAAATTTCTGCATGGTGAGATCCTCCTCAAAAATAGAACTCGGTCTTTGCCGGGCGGATGTCGGTCAGCGCGCCGGTGTAGTGGCGCAGCGTGTGCGGCGTGTACGGATGCGCGAGGCACGCCGCCTCGTCGATCTCGATGCCGAGACCGGGCTTCGACGGGATCTCGATATACCCGTCCTTGTAGGTCAGCTTTTCGTCGGTGACGTCCTTGCGCCATGCGACGTCGCTGTACATGATCTCCAGGATGGAGAAATTCGGGCAGCAGGCGGCAAGCTGCAGCGTGGCGGCGTTCGCCACGGGGCCGGACGGGTTGTGCGGCGCGAACGGGATATAGCACGCCTCCGCCATGGCGGCGATCTTCTTCAGCTCCATGATGCCGCCGGCATGGCTGATGTCCGGCTGGATATAGTCCGCGGCGCGCATTTCGAACAGCGCGCGGTAGCTTTTGAGCGTATACAGCCGCTCGCCTGCGGAGATGGCGACGGGGGACTTGTCCCGCACCGCCTTGAGCGCCTCGAGATTATCGGGCGGGGTCGGCTCCTCGAACCACATGGGTTTGAACTGCTCCAGCTCCTTTGCGATCCGGATGCCGGTCGGCACGTTGAAGCGGCCGTGTCCCTCGATCAGCAGATCGACGGTCGGGCCGACCGCGTCGCGCACGGCGGCGACGCACCGCAGCGCGGTGTCAAGATCGCGGTTGGAGATCTCCAGATAGCTCTTGCCGAACGGGTCCCACTTCATCGCGGTCACGCCGCGCTGCACGGCGAGCTTCGCCTTTTCACCGAACTCCTCCGGCGTTTTCGCCCCGGCGAACCAGCCGTTGACGTAGATGCGCACCCTGTCGTTGACCTTGCCGCCGAGCAGCTGCCACACCGGCACGCCGAGATGCTTGCCGAGAATGTCCCACAGCGCCGTCTCCACCGCCGACAGCGCCGACATCAGCACCGCGCCGCCGCGCCAGTAGGCGTCGCGATAGATATCGTGGAAGTGCTTTTCGATGTCGAGCGGATTCTTGCCGACAAGATATTCCCGGATGTGCTCGACCGCGCCGAGCAGCGCCTTTTCCTTATACTCCAGCGTCGCCTCGCCCACGCCGGTCAGTCCCTCGTCGGTATAGACCTTGACGAACACCCAGTTTGTGCGGAAGCAGTCCACCGCGAAGGTTTTTACATCAGTCACTTTCATAGCTCGTACTCCTGAAAGGGCTTGAGCGCCCACTTGTTCTCCCCTGTGTAGACGTCGGTCGTCAGCTCGTCGAACAGCCCCACGTGGAGCGGCACGACGCGCTTCGCGCCCGTTTTTGCGGCAAAGCGCGCGGCGTCCGCGGCGTTCATGTTGTTGCCCGCGCCGTTGACGGGCAGGAAGATCACGTCGATCCCCTGCGGCAGATCGGGAAAGATCTCGCCCGAGAAGAGCGTGTCGCCCGTGACGTAGATCGTCTTGCCCTCCGCCGAAAGCACCACGCCGATGGGTGCGGGGTCGCTGTGCTCCGCCTTGACCGCCGAAAAGCGCACGCCGCCCTGCGTCCATTCGGCGTGCCGCGCGAAGCGGACGTAGTTGTGTCCGCCGCCGCACTGCCGCGCCTTCTCCCACGTTGCGGGCGCGCAGAGCACGGTAATGCTTTTCCGGCTTTGCAAAATGCGCGGCGCGGTCTCGGGATCGTAGTGATCCAGATGGTCGTGCGTGAAGATCAGCACGTCCGGGCGGATGTCCCACACCCAATCGGGCGTGCGCATGCGCCGGCGGCCGGCGGGGTTGACCTTTTCCACACTGCTTGAAAAATACGGGTCGATCAGGATGCGCTGCCCCTCGACGGAAAACAGCAGTCCCGCCTGTCCGAGCCATGTCACATTCATCGCGTCAGCCGCCTCCTTACAGTTGCCATTATAGCGTCTGTTACAGTGGTTTTCTATGCCGATTTCATTTTTCTTTTGGTAAGATCCTGTCAGAAAAGCGCCGTCCTTAGGGACGGCGCTTTCATCACAGTGCAAGTTTTCCGAGCATCTCCGAGCGGTAGCGCGCGGGCGTCACGCCCACGGCGCGGCGGAACTGCTTGCCGAAGTACGACTGCGAGGAGAATCCACAGCTTTCCGCGATCTCGGTCAGCGTGCCGTCCGACTCCAGCAGGAGCAGCTTCGCCTTTTCGATGCGGCGGCGCAGCAGGTATTCGCCCGGCGATACGCCGTAGAGCGCGGTGAACAGCTTGTGATAGTACGACGGACTGAGATTTGCCTGCGCCGCTGCCTGCGACAGCGAGACGGGTTCGCCGAGATGTTCGGTCAGCCACGCGGCGCTTTTTTCCAGCGCTGCGCGATAGCGCACGATACCGGCGCCTGCCGAACGGCGTCCGTCGCGCGTCATGTGCTCGATCATCGCCGCGAGGTAGCGGCAGAACGCGCCGTCAAAGCGCAGCGCGTCGATGGGCGACTCCGCCGGCGTCAGCCGCAGCAGCTCGCGGAACTCGGAAAGGCAAGCGGTCGGATCGGCGGAGTACACCACGTCCGGCAGCGTGTCAAGCTGCGCCCGCAGCGCGGGGTCCTCCGTCGTAAAGTGGACGTAGCCGCAGCGGAAGTGCATCTCGCTGTACCGCTTCGCACCCGGCTTCGCAAGGATCAGCATGCCCGTCCGACGGCGGTATGCCCTGCCGTCTATGAACGCGCAGCCGTCGCGCGGCTCGGTGATGATCTCCAGCTCGTAGCACGGCACGGTGCGCACCGCGGAAACGGTGCCCTCCGGCTGGGGATATTTCACGCGGCTGTCGAACATGCCGCAGTCGATCACGCGTGGGGCAAGCAGCTTCATGGCGATCCCTCCGCGGTCAGTATACGACGGTATGCGAAAAAACGCAACCTCAGCCGACCGTCATCACGACCTTGCCGACGTTTTCGCTGCGGTACAGGATATCCTGCGCCGCCTCCGCCTCGGTGATCGGCAGCGTCTTATAGATCGTCGGCTTCACTCTGCCGCTCTCCACCATCGGCCACACGTCCCGCACGAGCGCGGCGAGGAGCTGCGCCTTGAACGCCGGCGCGCGCGAACGCAGCGTGCTGCCGATGATCCGCACGTTCCGGCGGTAGATGTTCCGCAGGTCGATCTCCGTATGCTGCCCCGCGAGCGCCGCGATCATGATCCATCGTGCGCCGTGCTCCAGATAGGGCAGGCACTTTCCCATCGTTTCGCCGCCGACGCAGTCGATGGCGACCGTCACGGGACGTCCCTCGTCAAGCTGCTGCCGCAGCACCTCAACGATGTCCTGCGTGTCGGTCTGCACCACGAGATCCGCGCCGAGATGCGCGATCTTTTTCGCCTTTTCCGCGGAGCGGACGGTCGTAATGACACGCGCGCCGAACGCCTTCGCCATCGGGATCACCACGCTGGCAAGTCCGCTTGTACCGGCGTGCATCAGCAGCGTGTCGCCCGCCTTCAGCCCGCCCTCGTGAAAGAGATTCAGGTACGCCGTGGCGAACGCCTCCGGCATCGCCGCCGCCTCCACCGTCGAGCAGCCCTTGGGAACGGGCATCAGCATGTCGTATTTCACCGCCGCGTATTCGGCGTAGCCGCCGCCGCCCAGCAGCGCGCAGACCTTGTCGCCGACCTTCCAGGCGGATTTTGCGGGCACGTCCTTTCCCATCTCCGTGATCGTTCCGGCGATCTCCAGCCCCATCCACTCCGGGCAGCCGGGAGGCGGGGGGTAGTTGCCTTCGCGCTGCATCAGATCGGCGCGGTTCAGCGCCGCCGCCTCGATCTTCACCAGAACCTCTTCCGTGCCGATCACGGGATCGGGCACGTCGTCCCACCGCAGAGTGCGGTCGTCGTTTACCAGAATGGCTTTCATGTTGCGTCCTCCTCATAGTACTCGAAGTTGTCGCGGATCGCTTTCACCCTGCGCAGGATCGGCTGTGCCTTCGTTGCGCTCTCCTCATCGCCGAGGCGGCACAGCCAGCAGCACGCGCCCAGCATCGGCCCGACGCGGCGCAGAACCATGCTGCGCTTGCCGGAGAGGAACAGATACGGGATCTCCAGCTCGGTTTTCAGCAGCGCGCAGAGCCGCAGGTTCTCCGCTGCTTCTTCCGCGGTCGTGTCGTCATTCACGATCTTTGCGATGTCCGCGCCGCGGCTCTGCTGCGCTTTTGCAACGGCGATCACGCGCTCGGGCGGATAATACGCCTTGAGGTGCGAGGACATCAGCACCTCCGCGCCGTGCGCGTGGATGCGCTCGATCAGCCGCAACTGCTGTTCAACGGCTTTGGGATCGGTGGTCAGCTCGCCCGGCTGCGGATCGAAATAGTCGCCCATCACGTCTATCAGCTCGCCGCCGCAGTCCGCCAGCTGTACCAGCTCTTCCGCAAGCTGCGCGTCGGTCTTTCCCTCGTTCGTGTGGTGGCGGTAGTTCGTCACATACAGCGGCAGTCCGTCCGCCGCGGCAAAAATACGGCGGTACGCCCCCTCCGTGCGGTGTTCCGGCAGGAGCTTGCAGACCTGCACGCCGAACGCCTCCGCGCCCTCGCCGATCCCGCGCCGCATCAGCGCGATCGCGTCTTCCGGCGTGCGGGATTGCACCATCAGCACCAGCGGCGGCTTTGCGCCGCGTAAAAATCCGCTCATTTGTTTTTCCTCACCATCGCGTTGCGGCCGCCGTCGATCATGATGTTCTCGCCGGTGATGAACGCCGCCTTGTCCGAGATCAGGTACAGGATCAGATCGATGATCTCCTGCGGCTCGGCGGCGCGTCCGACCAGCGTTTTCATGTTGTCCATGCCGGGGCGCGTCATCACGGGGCCGGGCGACACGCACACGCAGCGCACGCCGTGCTTTGCGCCGTACTGCGCCAGCGATTTCGTCAGTCCGTACATCACGCCCGCCTTTGCCGCGGCGTATTCCATGCCGTAGGCGGTGCCCTCCGCGCCGGTGATCGAGCCGATGTTCACGATCACGCCGCTCTGCTGCGCGCGCATCTGCTTCATCACCGCGTGGGCGAAATAGAACTGCCCCTTGAGATTCACGTCCAGCCCCCAGTCGAATATCTCGATGGGCACGTCCGGGAATTCCGGGTATTCCGTTCGGCTGACGCCGAACACCCGCGCGGCGTTTCCGCCCGCGAAGTTGCACACCACGTCGATCCTGCCGAACTTCTCCACGGCAGCGTCCCGCGCCGCGCAGACCTGCGCGTAGTCGCGCACGTCGCAGTGGACGGGCAGCGCCCGCTCGCCAAGCTCCTCGGCAAGTGCTTTCAGCGCCTCGTCATTCACGTCGCACATTGCGGCGCTGCCGCCCTCGCGGATGAAATTCTGCGAAAACAACAGCCCCATGCCGCTGGCCGCGCCGCTGACGACTGCGACCTTGCCCTCAAATTGCATCGGATCGACCTCCCATGCCGCAGCATTGCCGCAGCGTTTGATAGACCAGCAGCTCATAGTCCGGCGTAAAGGGGGTTTCCTCCTCGCCGCAAACCTGCCGCGCGAACGCCTCCAGCATCGGGTCGTAGCGGAAGAAGCTTTCGCTCCTCGCCGTCACGCCGGTGTCGCTCCACGGCTGCTGGGTATATTCGGTGCGGACGGTGTAGCGTTCGTTGCCGTTGCCGGTGTTCACCTCGATCGGCCGCAGCTCCACGGTCTTCTTTGTGCCGGTCACGACAAGGTGCCGCCGCGCGTAGCCGCCGAATTCCATGGCAGAGGTCTTCACGGTGGAAACGCCGCGCGGATACTCGAACACCGCCATGCCGAAATCCGCGGCGCTCACGCCCTCCGTGCAGGTAGCGCGGCGAAACGGAACGATCCGCTCCGGCACGCCCTGGAATTGCAGCACCAGATCCACCAGATGGCAGCCGAGGAAGAACATCATCCCGCCGGGCATCGTGTCCAGCCATTGCCGCTTTTCCGCCTTGTGGCGGCAGTTCATCTCCGCGTCAACGCTGATGATCTCCCCAAGCTCGCCGTTTTTCACCTGCCGGCGCAGCTCTGCGACGAACGGGTTGTCGCGGTACATATAGCCGAGCTGCAGCGGCACGCGGTTTTGCTTGACGGTTTCGATCAGCGTCCGGAATTCCGCCTCGTCGAAGCCGCCGGGCTTGTCCATGTGGATCGCCTTGCCCGCCTTTGCCGCCATCAGCGCGTATTTTGTCAGATCGCGCTCGCACGTCTCGATCGCCACCGCGTCGATGCTGTCGTCGTTCAAAAGCTGCTCGACCGTCAGCTTCGGGTATCCCTCAAAATACGCAAGGCGCTTCGGATGCGCCGCCTTTTCCCCGTCAAACAGGCAGCAGCCTGCCGCCTCAAACAGATCGCTCCGCCGCACCAGCGCCTGAAACAGGTCGGCGTGGTCGTGTCCGCAGCCGATCTGCGCAATACGGATCCTTTTCATTGCAGAAGCCCCCAATCGAACTGCACCAGCGGGAAGCTCTTCTCCTTCGCCAGCCGCGCAAAGACCTCCGGCACGTCAAGCGGGGAGTGCACTTCCTCCACCATGTCGGAAAATTGCAGCCTGCCAAGCTCATACAGTCTTCGGATCGCCGCGACGTCGTCCTTTTCCGTCCACCATCCGGCGTGGGATTCCAGCTCCGGCCGCGCGCCGCTGTGCGCGCCGATCAGCGTGATCCCGGGCCAGTGTACCTTGCGGTAGTAGTCGATGCTGAAGTCCGAGCGGCGTGTGCAGCCGAGCAGCGCCACCCTGCCGAACCGCGCCATGCAGTCCAGCGCGCCGTCCAGCGCCTTGCCGTTTCCCGTCACCTCGATGCAGACCCTTGCACCGCCGCCCGTCAGCGCCTTGACCTGTTCTGCAAAATCCGGCGCGAACGGGTCGAGCGCATAGTCCGCGCCGAGCGCCAGCGCCCGCTGCCGCTTTTCCGGCACGGGATCGGCGGCGAGGATCGGCGCCGCGCCCGCAAGGCGCAGCAGCCGCACCGCCATCTGCCCCAGCACGCCCTGTCCCATCACAAGCGCGCTCTCGCCCAGTTCCACGCGGCATTTGCGGACCGCGCCCAGAGGGAAGACCGCAATGTGCCACATGGACGCCTCCTGAAACGGCACCTTGCCGCCGATGGGGAAGACGTTTTCCCGCGTGACCGCCACATGCGTGCCGTGATGCCCGCCGAGCAGCGCAACACGGTCGCCTACGGCGAGATCCGTCACCGCGCTGCCGACCTCCACGACCGTACCGGCGGAGCTGTAGCCGCCGGTGCGGGGGAAGACCACGGGCGGATCCTTTGCCGAGGTCGGATCGATGTTCGGCTCACCGGTCAGCCGTGCGCGCTCCGTGCCGCTGGAGATCGTGCTGAACGCCGTTTCCACCCGCACGCGGTCGGGCGCCAGCGGCTTGCACTCCTGTTCGACCAGCTCTGCGATCCCCGGCGCGGTGAATAACACTCTGCGATCCGTCATAAGCTCACTCCTTCATGATTCTGCCTTTATTGTATCGGTTTGACAAACACAATAAAACGGAGTATTCTGTAAAAACAGGGTAAAATTCTTCATAAAAGCGAGTGAAAACGAAATGAAACAGGCAATTTTCTCCGAACCGTTTCTGTTCCGGGAGTATCGGCGCAGCAAATACAGCTACAGCGATCTGCGCGCGGGCACGTCGCGGCATTTCCTCGCGGTGATGGAAGCGGGGCGCTGCCGCCTTGTGACCGACGATATGACGCTGGAAATTGAGCAGGGCGAGGGCTTCTACCTGCCGATGGGGCAGCGCTACCAGTCCCACTGGTACGGCGAGGAGATCCGCTTCCGCTCTCTTGGCTTCGCTTATTTCCCGGAGGCGCAGTTAAGGCGCTTTCCGCTGCAGAAACTGCCGCAGGACGCGGCGCTCTTCGCGGCGATCCGTGCGATCCCGCTGACGGGCAAGCCGGACTCCGCGGCGGTTGCGATGCTGTACGCGCTGCTGCCGGAACTGGCACAGCGCCTGACGGCGCAGGGAAGCGCCGGCGCTGCGCTCCTTGACCGCGCGGGGAATTATTTCGCGTCGCATCCCACGGCGTCGGTGCCGGACGCCGCGCGGCACTGCCGCGTCAGCGTGTCGTCACTCTACGCGGCGTTCCGCGCCGCGGGGCAGACGCCGAACGAGCTGCGGCAGGCGCGGCTTTGCGAGGAGGCGGTGCGCTTTCTCACGACGACCGACCGCTCGGTGCAGTCGATCAGCGACGGGCTCGGCTTCAGCAGCACGTCGTATTTCCGCAAGATCCTGCAAAAACACGTCGGCATGTCGCCGCGCGAGATCCGTCGGCAGGGAACGGCGCTTTGACCGCAAAAAAGAACGATGCATCACAGATGCATCGTTCTTTTTTCTTGTTACACGGAGAACAGCAGGTCGTAGTACGTCGGGTACGGCCAGTACTCGGCGGCGACGAGCGTCTCCAGTTTGTCGACGATCTCGCGCACGGCGTTCATCTTCGTCAAAATCTCCCGCGCGCAGTAGCGCATGCGCTCTTCCATCGGCAGATCGGGACGCATCGTCTCGATCGCTGTTTTCAGCAGCGCCGTCCGCTCCAGAAGCTGCTCATTCAGCAGACTGATCGACGCTGCGAGGCTCTCCTCCACGCGGCAGGAGACGCCCGGCAGCGCGGCGTGCTTCGTCTCGATCGTGCGGCACAGCACCGCGGCATAGTGCGACGCGGCGTTCAGGATGTGATGCTGCACCATGTCCACCAGCGTGTTCGCCTCGATGCGGATCACGTTGCAGTAGTTTTCCATGTGTACCTCGTGACGCGCCAGCAGTTCATTGCGGGAGAACACGCCGTGGCGGGTGAACAGTTCGATGTTCCGCTCCTCGATGAACGCGGGCAGCGCGGTCTCACAGTCGCGCAGATTGGAAAGCCCGCGCTTTTCCGCCTCCTGCACCCAGCTCTCGTCATAGCCGTTGCCGCTGAACAGGATGCGGCGGTGCTCGCGCACGACGCGGCGAATGAGCTCGTGCAGTGCACTGTTGAAGTCCTCTGCGCCCTCCAGTTCGTCGGCGAACTGCGAAAGCTCCTCCGCCATGATGGTGTTCAGCACCACGTTCGGACCGGCGATGGACTGGCTCGAGCCGAGCGTCCGCAGCTCAAACTTGTTGCCGGTGAACGCCACGGGGGAGGTGCGGTTGCGGTCGGTGGTGTCCTGCGGGATCGTCGGCATCACGTCCACGCCGATCTGCAGCGCCTTTTTGCTGCGCTCAACATAGTTCGTACCGTCCGCGATGGAATTCAGGATCGCCTCCAGCTCCTCGCCGAGGAACACGGACACGATCGCCGGCGGCGCCTCCTGCGCGCCGAGACGGTGGTCGTTGCCCGCGGTCGCCGTGGTGGAGCGCAGAAGCCGCTGATAGTCGTCCACCGCCTTGATGAACGCGGTCAGAAACAGCAAAAACCGCGCGTTCTTGCTCGGCGTGCCGCCGGGGGACAGCAGGTTTTCGCCGCCGTCCGTCGCCAGCGACCAGTTGTTGTGCTTGCCGCTGCCGTTGACGCCGGCGAACGGCTTTTCGTGCAGCAGGCAGACCATGTGGTGGCGGTCCGCCACGTTTTTCATGATCTCCATCGTGATCTGGTTGTGGTCGCACGCGGTGTTGACGTTGCAGTACACCGGCGCCATCTCGTGCTGCGACGGCGCGACCTCGTTGTGCTCGGTCTTGGACGGCACGCCGACCTTCCACAGCGCCGCGTCCAGATCGCGCATATACGACGCCACGCGCGGACGGATCGCGCCGTAGTAGTGGTCGTCCAGTTCCTGCCCCTTCGGGGGATTGGCGCCGAACAGCGTCCTGCCGCAGAGCTTCAGGTCCTCGCGGCGGTTAAACAGCTCCTTGTCGATCAGGAAATACTCCTGCTCTGGTCCGACCATCGGCGTGACGCGCTGCGTCTCATTGTCGCCGAACAGGCGCAGGATGCGCACCGCCTGGCGGCTGAGCGCCGCCATCGACCGCAGCAGCGGTGTCTTTTTGTCCAGCGCGTCGCCCGCGTACGAGCAGAACACCGTCGGGATGCACAGCGTACCATCCTTGATGAACGCGAACGACGTCGGGTCCCACGCGGTGTAGCCGCGCGCCTCGAACGTGGCGCGAAGACCGCCGGACGGGAACGACGACGCGTCCGACTCGCCGCTGATCAACTGCTTGCCGGAAAACTCCACGATGGCGCGGCCGCCGTCCGTGGGGGCGAGGAAACTGTCGTGCTTCTCGGCGGTGATGTCGGTCATCGGCTGGAACCAGTGCGTGAAGTGCGTCGCGCCGTGGTCGAGCGCCCACGCCTTCCTGCCGTCGGCGAGGCCGTCGGCGACGGCGGCGCTCAGATGCTCGCCGCCCTTCAGCGCCTTTTGCCACGCCGCCAAATGCTCGGCGGAGACGTACTGGCGCATGGCCTCCTCGTGGAACACCATCGCGCCGAAGTTTTCAATAAATCCGTGTTCTTTTTGCATGTTCGGTCACTGCCTTATCGGTAAAATTTTGGCATATTATACCATCGTCCGCTCGCGATTGCAAGCGCAGATCCAATCATAGGCATGCGCATAGGTCGTCTGCACCAGCGGCAGCTTGTGCATTTCCACGATCAGCAGGATCGCCGTCGTGCCGGAAAAGCATGCCAGATGCATCGGGATCCCGTGGATCGCCAGCCCGAGCCGCTGCGCGATCGTCATCCAGTATTCCAGCGCAAAGATGATCAGATAGTGCAGCCAGAACGTCAGATCCAGCACGAACAGCTCAAGCCTGTGCCCGTAGGTCAGCCGCCGGGATTCGCGCAGCGCCTGCAGCGGCGAATAGTCCGGGTGATCCAGCAGCACCTTCTCCGCCAGCCGGTAGCGGTACGCCGCAAGGATCCCGGGGATCACAAACAGCATCGACCACAACGCGATGAGGATCGTTTTTATAAGATACAGCAGCACAAACGGCCCGAACGCGCGCAGCCCCTCCGCAAGATCGCCGAACCGGGCATGCTGTCCGCGGCTCAGCCGCAGCGTGTAGTTCTCATAGCCGACCGTCCAAAGGTTGGCAAACACGGCGAACAGCACGGTCAGGATCGTGGTCCAGAGAAAGTAATGGTTTCGTGCGTTCAGCGCGGCAATGCCGAGCACATCGTCCAGCGCCTCGCCCCACAGCAGCGTGACAAGCTCCACAACCGCCTCCGTGCCGTAGGCGATCAGCAGATACCACAGCGTGATCCGGTGCGTCGGGCGGCCGCTCCGCTCAAGCGAGCTTTTCGCCGCCGCGTGTAATGCGTAGTAGTCCATGCGCGATCCTCCGTTTCGGAGATATTGTAGAGGAAAATGCGGAAAAAAGCAATTGCTTGCTTTTTCAAAAAATCGCGCTATAATAAAAGTAAATATTTTTTACCTTTTTACCTTTCTCGGAGGGGACGACAATGACGTTGGGCGAAAAACTGCGGCAGGCGCGGCAGAACGCAGGACTGACGCAAAAGCAGGTCGCGGGCGACAGGATCACGCGCAACATGCTCTCGCAGATCGAAAACGACCTGGCGGCGCCGTCGATGAAGACGCTGGCGTATCTCGCCGAGACGCTGGGCGTCAGCGAGGGCTGGCTGCTGACGGACGAATCGGACGGCGGCGCGCTGCACGGTGCGCGGGAGGCGCTGTGTAAAGGCGATGCGGAGGAGGCGTACCGGCTGGCGAACAAGACGCCGGGCGGCGGCGACGAAAAGGAACTGCTTCTGTGCCGCGCGGCGCTGGCGGCGGCGCATAAGCACATTTTGAATGCCGAACTCTCCGAGGCGCGGGAACTTGCGCTTCTGGCGCTGGAGCACAACGAAAAGACGCTCTACCGCTCGCAGGAGAACGCGGAGCAGGCGCTGTGGATCGCGGCGCGCTGCGAAATGGAGAGCGGCGAGCCCGCCGACGAGATGATCGAGCGCGTACGCGAGGCGTACACGCAGCGCGGCAGCGAGGCGCGCTATCACATGCTGACGGCGCGGTACTACCTCGACCGCCAGCAGCTCGACGCGGCGGAGCGGGAGATCTGGACGATCACGGCGCTCAGCGACCGCGACCGTCCGGCGTATCTCATTCTGCGCGGCAGGCACGCCGTGCAGCAGGAGAAATACGAAAACGCGCTGTCATTCCTGCGGCAGGCGGAGGCGCTTTCCGTCCCGGACCGCGGCCTGCGGCGGACAATGTATTCGCTTCTCGAGACGGCGAGCCGCGAGACCGAGGACTACAAAGCCGCCTACGAATACGCCCGCAAGCTCCGCGACGCATAAAAAAACAGCCATGGGAACATGGCTGTTTTTTTATGCTCATTTCATGCGCTTGTTCAAAAACTCCACGATCTCCTCGAAGACCGACGGATCGTCGTAGAAGCCGTGGTCGTGCTTCGTGTCGGGATACAGGTGCAGCGTGACGTGCTCCTTGCCCAGCACCTTTTCTGCCGCCTCGGCGAACGCCACCGATTGCAGATACGGCGTGGCGCGGTCGTCCAGCCCGTGCAGGATCAGAAAATCGGGGCTGTTCTCGTCCAGATAGTTGGCGGGATTTGCCTGCCGGAACTTCTCCGGCTCCTCGCTGAGCGAGCCGCCGATGAACAGCGATTCGATGCAGGTGTCCTCGTCAGGGAAGCCGAAATTCTTCCTGCGCGTCAGACCGATCTTCTCAAAGTCGCTGCGGATCGTCGCCAGATCGAGGATCGCGCAGCGCAGCACGCACGCCTTGAAGCGGCGCTTGCTCCACAGCGCGGGAAGCAGGCACATGTTCGTGCCGGCGCTGCCGCCGATGGCGCAGAGGTTGTCGGGGTCGATCTCAAACTCGTCCGCCCGCGCGAATGCCGCCTCCATGCCGTGCATCACGTCGTAGATCATGTCGGGGAATACCGCCTCGTCCACGAAGCGGTAGCCGATCGTCAGCACGGTGTAGCCGTGCGCGATCAGCGGCAGCACCATGCTGACGCCGTGATCGGCGCGGTCGCCGGCGAACCACGCGCCGCCGTGGACGTAGACGATCGTCGGGTGTCTGCCGGGTTGGTTGGGCGCGTAGACGTTGAACTTCTGCCGCTCGGACTGCGTGTCGTAGGGGATGTCGACGAAGCAGCGGAAATTGCCGTAGTATTCGTGCCCGTCCTGATGGTACCAGTTCATCAGCTCCTCGACGCGCTCCTTGCGCGTCTGCCCGGTGGACAGCACCTTGGCGTTCAGTTCTTCAAAAGTCATGATACGACCTCCTTTTCCGTTTTCATTTTGCCACGGCAAGGCGCAAATAGCAAGTGCGGTTTCTACACAAATCACAGAAATGCTATGGCATTTTTTCGGAAAAGCATTGCAATTCGGCGGGGAGTTGTCTATACTTTTCACATATAAAAGAAAACAAGGGGGAATCGACAATGAAACGGATCCTTGCACTGCTTCTGCTTGCCGTGATGGTCTTTTCGCTCGCCGCCTGCGGCGAGAAGCCGACCGTGACCGATACGACCGATGCGACAGGCGCTCCGGCCGATACCGCGCCGGAGGACGACGATCCCGTCGACGCGTTCGTCCGCGCCGCCACCGCGGCGGTCGCGGTCCCGGAGGGGGAGACGTACGACCTCGACGCGCGGCTTCCGCTGGTCGAGCCGGGCGAGGAGAAGACGCTCACGATCGGCATCCCGGTCAGCGCCAACACGCTCGACTACTACGACAACGACATGACCCGCTGGCTGGAGGAGAAGACCGGCGTCCACCTTGAATTCGTGCAGTTTACCGGCACGACCAAGGAAAACGCCACGCAGCTTTCCCTGATGATGGCGGCGAACGAGAAGCTGCCGGACATCCTGATCTGGTTCAGCGGCATCAATCGTGACAAGGGCGTCGAGTACGGACGCGACGGCTATTTCGCCGACCTCAGCGAGTATTTCAGCGATCCCGATCTGAACTACTACCGCCGCTGGGGACTGCAGGAGTACTTCGACTACGATCCGACGGCAAATCAGATCTGCATGCGGCAGGGCGCCGACAGCGAGACCGGCGCGATCTATTCCTATCCGCTGATGACCAACGAGCCGGAGGACCGCCCGAAGAACCACACGCAGATCAACAAGGCGTGGCTGGAAAAACTGGGCATGGAGGCGCCGCGCACGGTCGACGAGCTGTACGATCTGCTCGTTGCGTTCCGCGACAACGACATGAACGGCAACGGCAAGAAAGACGAGATCCCGATGATCGGGCGAAACACCACGGGCTATAAAAACGTCGTCAACTGGGTGATCAACGCCTTCGTCTATCTCAACGACGCCTACTACTTCAACGTGACCGACGGCAAGGTCTGGCTCCCGCACGACACCGACGAATACCGGCAGGGCTTGATCTTCGTCAATAAGCTCGTCAAAGACGGACTGCTGTCCGATCAGTTCTGGACGATCACCGGCTCGGAGTATCTCGGTCTCATCACGCCGTCGGACGGGAACTACAACGTCGGCATCCTCGGCGCGAACATTTACTCCGACTTCCCGGCGTCCAGCCATCTGATGCAGGACTACGCCGAGGTGCCGCCGCTGAAGGACGAGACCGGCAAGGGCGGCTACGGCCCGCTGGACAGCTATCTGATGTCCTACTCCTCGTTCATCACCACGGACTGCGAGGATCCTGAGCTTGCGTTCCGCCTGCTGGACTTCCTCAGCGGCCCGGAGGGCTGGCTGCATATGCGCTGGGGCCTCGAGGGACGCGACTGGGAGTGGGTCGATCCCGCGGAGGGTCTGCCCGGCAGTCAGGGCGGCGTCGCCAGGGTGCGCTCGCTGGTGGACAGCGATCCGCAGACGTATCCCAACACCATCACGTGGACGGGCACCTATGCCGGACTCAGCTGCTCGGCGGCGCATCAGCGCGTGGTCGACATGAGCGATCCCGACAACTACATCACCGCCCGCAGCATCCACGACACCGACATCATCCGCTACTATGAAGAGGCGGGACAGCCGGATGAGCTGTACTACTACAACATCTTCACGCCGGAAGAGGCGGAGTGGGTCGAGGAAAACGCGCCCGATATCAAGGAGTTCATCAAAAATTCCCGCGCTGAGTTCTGCAGCGGCGTGCAGGACCCGAACGACGACGCCGCGTGGGAGAAGTACGTCAGCGATCTGCATTCGCTCGGCACCGATCGGTGGATCGAGATCGCGCAGGCGTCCTACGACCGCCTCAACGGCTGACGGAAAACGAAAAACCTGAATGGAAACGGAGAGAAAAACATGAAACGACTGATTTCCCTTCTGCTTTTGCTTGCCATGGCGTTTTCGCTTGCCGCCTGCGGCGGTCAGCCCGAAGCGCCGACGACCGAGCTGGCGGCGACCGGTGAAGCGCCGACGGCTGTTGCCGAAGATCTGGATCCCGTCGACGCGTTCGTCGAGGGCGTCCGACTGGCGACGACGCCGCCCGAGGGCGAGACGTACGACTTTCAGTCGCATCTGCCGCTGGTGGAGCCGGGAGAGGACGTGACGCTCACGATCGGTGTGCCCGTCAACGGCAACACGCTCGACTACTACGACAACGACTACACACACTGGATCGAGGAGAACACCGGAATCCATCTGGAATTCGTGCAGTTTGCAGGCAAATCCTCCGACGTCGCCACGCAGCTTTCGCTGATGATGGCGGCGGGCGAAAGGCTGCCGGACATTCTGCTCTGGTTCAGCGGCATCGGACGTGATCAGAGCATCGAATACGGACGCGACGGCTATTTTGCCGACCTCAGCCCGTATTTCACCGATCCCGACATGAACTACTACCGCCGCTGCGGTCTGAAGAGAAGCTTCGACTACGATCCCGAGGCGAATCTGATCTGCATGCGGCAGGGCGCGGATATCTCGACCGGCGCGATGTATTCCTACCCGCTGCTGACCAACGAGGTGGAGGACCGCCCGCGCAACCATATTCAGATCAACAAGGCGTGGTTGGAGAAGCTGGGCATGGAGGCGCCGCGCACGATCGACGAGCTGTACGATCTGCTGGTGGCGTTCCGCGACAACGATATGAACGGCAACGGCAAGAAGGACGAGATCCCGATGGTTGGCAGGATTTCATCGTACCGCGACGTGGTGCAGTGGATTCTGAACGCCTACATCTACATCAACGACACCTACTACTTCAACGTCACCGACGGCAAGGTCTGGATCCCGCACGACACCGACGAGTACCGGCAGGGACTGATCTTCGTCAAGAAGCTGGTGGACGAGGGACTGCTGTCCAATCAGACGTGGACGATCACGACCTCCGAGTACCGCAATCTGATCACGCCGGCGGACAATGATTTCTACGTCGGCATCCTCGGCGCGAACATCTATTCCGACTTTCCGGCGTCGAGCCGTCTGATGCAGGACTATGCCGAGGTGCCGCCGCTGAAGGACTATACCGGCAAGGGCGGCTATGGTCCGATGGGCAGCTATCTGATGTCCTACAACACGTACGTCACCACGGACTGCGAACGCCCCGACGTGGCGTTCCGCCTGCTGGACTATATGTCCGGTCCCGAAAACTGGCGCCATATGCGCTGGGGCGTTGAGGGACGCGACTGGGAGTGGGTCGATCCCGAGCTGGGTCTGCCCGGCAATCTGGGCGGCGTGGCGCGCGTCCGCGCGCTTGTGGACAGCGATCCGCAGACGTACCCGAACTCCATCACGTGGACGGGCGTGTACGCCGGCATCAGCTGCTCGGCAGCCACGCAGGGCGTGATTGACATGAGCGATCCGGAAAACTACAGGACCGCGCGCAGCATCCACGACACCAGCATCATTCGCTACTACGAAGAGGCGGGACAGCCGGACGAGCTGTATTACTATGATATTTTCACGCCGGAGGAGTCCGACTGGAACATCGAACACGCGCCGGATATCAAGGACTATATTAAGACCTCCCGTGCGGAGTTCTGCAACGGCATCCGCGATCCGGAAAACGACGCCGACTGGGAGCAGTACGTGAATGATCTGCACGCGCTCGGCACCGAGCAGTGGATCGCCAACGCGCAGGCGTCCTACGACCGTCTCAACGGCTGACAAGCCTTTTCCCCACCGCACCCACGGCTCCCCTTGAGAGGGGAGCTGGCTCGGCGGACGCTTGCGACCGCCGAGACTGAG
>JAFSXP010000064.1 GCA_017443965.1 Oscillospiraceae bacterium | reverse complement strand
CTGCAGGAGAAAATCGAGCTTGCGGCCGATCGGGCCGCCCGCCGTGAGCATCTGGTCGAGCTGATCGAGGTGGCTCCTGAGGCGCACCGTCTCCTCGTCGACGGCGATCTTGTCGGCGAAGATCGCCGCTTCCGTCAGGATGCGGCTCTCGTCGATCTCGGTATTCTGCAGGACCTCTTCCATCTTGGCGCGGAGCCGCTCGCGATACGCCGCGACCGTTTCAGGGCTGCGCGCTTCGATCTTTTCCACACGTTCGAGAATGCCCGCCGATTTGGAGAGCAGATCGTTTGCAAGCGCCTGTCCCTCGGTTTCGCGCATGGCGTTGAAGCGCGTCAGCGCCTCCTCTGTGCACGAGAGGAGCGCCGCCTGCGCCGCCTCCTCATCCTCCTTCGGCTTGTCCGTCATCAGCACGTCCGGCATCCGCGCGAGAAGCCCGACGGACACGTCGTCGCGCACGCCGTACTCCTGCGCGATCGTCCGCATCGCGGTGAGATACCCCTCGAGCGCCGGACGGTTGAGCGCGACGGAGATCTCCGTGCCCTCCTTATTTGCGACGGAGACGTAAACGTCCACCTTGCCGCGCGTGATGTACCGCTTCACAAGTTGCTTCACGGGCTCCTCCGCAAAGGAGAACGCGCGCGGCAGCTTGACCGAGCAGTCAAGAAAACGGTTGTTGACCGAGCGGATCTCCACCGTGATCTCCCGCCCGTCGTAGGTCTGTACGGCGCTGCCGTAGCCTGTCATACTTCGGATCAAATCAAGACGCCTCTTTCGTTAGGATAGTTCGACCGTGACCGTGTATTCGCCGACCGCGCCGAGCGTTTCGTCCTCCGGCGTGACCGTGACCGGCACGGTGTAAGAGCCGGTGGCGCTGTAAGGCGACAGGTCGATCACCGCCGTGACGGCGGGATCGTCGCCGATCTCGCGTCCGCGCAGCGTGACCTCGGGAAGGTCTCCCTGCACCACGGCGCCCATGCCCTCGGCAAGTCCGGTGATCTCCGGCTCCGGCATCGGGATGACGACGGTCTGCAGCTCGTTAAACGTCACGGTCGCCTGCGCGGTCAGCGCGCCGTTGTAACTGGTCTTGCGCGGCAGCGTGAACGGCAGCGTCAGCGTGTCGCCGTTTCCGGTCTCCGCGAGGTCGATCTCGCCGAGGCTGATCTCCGTCACGGACGCGAGATCCACCGCCTCGCCGGTCAGCGTGACCGTCTCGGGCGAGAGCGTAACCGTCGCGTCCTCCGCCTCCGCGCCGCCGCCGGGCAGCAGCGTGTAGGTCAGCGGGACCTCTTTCGTTGTGAAGATGCGCACGGTGACGCCGACGTCCGGCGAATCCGTGGTCAGATCCGCCGAGCGGACAGGTTCGCCCGCCTCGTCGATCAGTGTGAACGGCTCGCGCTGCTCCAGCGTTTCGGACACGGCGTCGCCGCCGATCACGACCTGCGCGTAGCTGATCGGCTCCACCTCGTCGGCGGGACCGGTGACCGTGATCATGTCCTGATCGAAGCGCGGCTCGTCGGCGAAGAAGCCTTCCGCCGTGGTGCCGTCAAACACGCCCTTGACGGGGACGGTCTTTGACTGTAGTTTTTCGACCGTGAAGCGGATCGTCCGCGGGGAGCGGTCCGAAACGGTGACGGAATTATCCTGCATGGAATACGGCAGCGTGACGGTATACGTGGCGCTGTATTCGCGTTCGGCGGTGTAGCCGCTGACGTCCAACGTGGCAACGATGTTGCCGCGGTCGTTGGACAGCTGGCGCAGCGCCGCGCGCGAGCCGTGGAATTTGACCGTGACCGTGGTGTCGCTGCGGTTGGAGATGATCAGCCCGTATTCGCTGCGCAGCTCGCTTTCGCCCACGAAGGTGACGGGGATCTCGTTGATGGTCAGATCGTCCTCGGGCGTGACGACCGTGACGACGTACAGCCACAGCGCGACGGCGCAGAGCACGGCGATCGCCATGTCGAGCAGTTTACTTTTCTGCATGCCGGCTCTCCCCCATCTTCAGAATTCTTTTCAGCTTTCCGAGCAGCGTATCGTCCTGCAGATCCGTTTCGTTCAGCAGTTCGTTTTTCAGCAGCTTTTCCAGCATCCGCGGCGCGAGATGGCGCTTGAGCATGCCGCCGACCGCGACCGAGATGGCGCCCGTCTCCTCCGAGACGATGATCACGAGCGCGTCGGAGACCTCGCTCATGCCGATGCCGGCGCGGTGGCGCGTGCCGAGATCGGAGCTGAGATGCGAGTTTTCCGTCAGCGGCAGAAGGCAGCCCGCCGCCGCCAGACGCGCCTGCCGCACGATCACCGCGCCGTCGTGCAGCGCGGTCTTGGGATAGAAGACGCTGCGCAGCAGCTGCGTGGTCAGCTTTGCGTCCAGAATGACGCCGGTCTTGAGCTGATCGCTGAGCGGCGTACCGCGCTCAAAGACGATCAGCGCGCCGATCTTCTCCTGCGAGAGGATCTCACAGGCGTTGACCGTCTCTTCGATGGCGGTCTCCAGATCGGTGCGGTCGTCGCGCGAGCCCAAAAGACCTTTGAAGCGGCGGCTGCCGAGATGTTCAAGGATGCGGCGAAGCTCCGGCTGGAAGACGATGAGCAGCGCGACGGCGCCCAACTCCAGCACGCGCGTGAGCAGGAAGTTCACGGCGTTGAGCTGCAGCAGGCTCGTCAGTCCTGTGGCGATCAGCAGGAACACGACCGCCTTGACGACGTAGGACGCACTGGTCCCGCGGATCGTCCGGATCAGCTTGTAGATCACGAACGCGATGACCAGCATGTCGATCACGTCCATGATGCCGATGTTCGGGATCGAGTATTCGATTGCGCGGAACAAATCCCGTAATGCCTGCATACGCAGCCCCCGCTCCCCCGACCGATTCGGCGCCGAAACGCCGCGTCAGGATATAGTTTAGTACATTATAACTTATATCCGGCAAATTCGCAAGCGCTGACGGGCAGTTTTTCGGCTTCTTTGCGGATTTTTTCGGCGCATTGCAGCGCGATACGGGCAGCGGCGTCGGCTTCGCCCGCCGTCGTGAACGCGGAGGGGCTGAAGCGTACCGTGCCGCAGTCCGCCGTTCCTGCGCTCTCATGCGCCAGCGGCGCGCAGTGCAGACCGGCGCGGACAGCGACGCCGCGCTGCGCCAGCTTCTCGGCGAAAAGCTCGCAGTCGCACGGCGGGCAAACGGACAGCACGCCGCTCTGATTGACGCCGGTGAATACGCGAAAGCCGCCGCGCTCAAGAATTCTTGCCATCAGGCGGCAGAGCGCCGTCTCGTGATCGCGGATCGCGGGAAGACCCCTCGACTTCACAAACCGGATCCCCGCATCGAGTCCGCAGATCCCGGCGACGTTCTGCGTGCCCGCCTCGGCGCGGTCCGGCAGGAAATCCGGCATCTCCGCCTGCCGCGAAAGGCTGCCTGTGCCGCCCTGCAAAAGAGGCTTCGGCATCGCGCCGCACAGCAGCAGCCCCGTCCCCTGCGGTCCGTAGAGCCCCTTGTGGCCGGGCATGGCGATAAACGCGGCGCCGAGATCGCGCAGCGACACCGGCAGCACGCCCACGGACTGTGAGGCGTCCAGCACGAACGGCACGCCGCGTTCGCGGCAGAGCGCCGCGATCTGCGCAACAGGCAGGATATACCCGAAGACGTTCGACACGTGCGTGCAGATAACTGCGTCCGTGTCGGGTGTGATCTCGCGCGAAAACGCGCGCAGCGTGTCGGCGGGATCGAAGAGCTTTCGTCCCGCGATCACTGCATTTGCGCCGAGTGCGCGGAGCGGGCGGACGACGGCGTTGTGCTCAAAGCCGGAGATCACCGCCCTGCCGCCCGGCGGCACGAGCGATTTGACGGCGATATTCAGCGCGTGCGTGGCGTTCATTGTAAAAACCACGCGCTCCGGCGCGCAGTCAAACAGTTCCCCCGCCGCCTCGCGGCAGCGGTAGACGCGCTCCGCCGCCGTCATCGCCGCCCTGTAGCCGCCGCGCCCCGGCGAGGCGCATTCGCGCATGGCGGAGAGCACCGCCGCGCGGACGGACCGCGGCTTTTGGTAAGACGTTGCGGCGTTGTCGAGATAGATCACGGCGCGACCGCCTCCGCGCGTCCCTGCGCGTCGACGCGGTATGCGCCCTCCACGCGGACGGCATAGCTGCGAAACGCCGCCGACGCCGCCGCGGCGCGGTCGGGACGCACCTTGAGCGCGTAGCCGCAGCCCTTGGCGCTGAACATCTTCGGCGCGCGAAGCAGCGTCGCCCGAAGCCCTGTCTGCTCCAACGCGCGCATGGCGCGCTGCGCGCCGGTGATCGAGCGAAACGTGAAATAGTAATACACACCGCTCACCTCCTTCGACAGTATATGCTTGCCGTCGACAGGCGGTGCAGCGGCACAAAACTCCGAAAAAAGTCTTGACAAATCCGAAAAAGCGGGTATAATGGCGGCGTAATAGGTATGACAGAGGCGCGAATGACATCAGTACATTCCGAAACTGCGGTTGAGAACTGGGAATGGAAAGGGGATTTCGCCGAAGGCACGATCCGAGTCTCATAGGATCGCGGCCTGGGCCGTGGGAGAACATCTCACGGACTGTCACTTCGGTGGAGCGCTGTCGTGATCGAACCGGAAAGGTGTATTTATGCACTGCTGTTCAGGTCATGACGGATGTCATGACCTGAATTTATCATCATAGGAGGAAAACAAAATGGCTCAAGCTCAAAAGAAAAGCGCCGCCTCCAAGATCGGCACGATCATCGTCGTTATCCTGATGGTCGCCGCGATGGTCTGGGCGGGCATCACCGCCGCGAACGGCGGCGCACAGGTCGACACGGCGTGGTCGCTGCTGCCGCCGGTCATCGCCATCGTGCTGGCGCTGATCACCAAGGAGGTCTACTCCTCCCTGTTCATCGGCATCGTCGCAGGCGGTCTGCTGTACTCCGGCTTCAACATCGTCGGCACGATCCAGCACGTGTTCGTGGACGGCATGATCGGACAGCTGTCGGACGGCTGGAACGTCGGCATCCTGATCTTCCTGGTCATCCTCGGCGGCATGGTCATGCTGATGAACCGCGCCGGCGGCTCGGCGGCGTTCGGCCGCTGGTCGGTCGCGCACATCAAGACGAAGGCGGGCGCACAGATCGCCACCATCGTGCTGGGCGTGCTGATCTTCATCGACGACTACTTCAACTGCCTGACGGTCGGTTCCGTCATGCGTCCGCTGACCGACAAGCACGGGATCTCCCGTCCGAAGCTGGCGTATCTGATCGACGCCACCGCAGCGCCGGTCTGCATCATCGCGCCGATCTCCTCGTGGGCGGCTGCCGTGACCGGCTTTGTGGACGGCGCGAACGGTCTGGAGCTGTTCATCCGCGCGATCCCCTATAACTTCTACGCGATCCTGACGATCGTGATGATGCTGACGCTGACGCTTGCCAAGTTCGACTACGGTCCGATGCGGCTTGCCGAGATGGCGCAGCATCTGGAGGAGAACCATCAGGAGCTTCCCGAGTCCAGCATCACCGGCGCCGAGGATCAGCCCGCGCCGCCGGTCAGCCTGAAGGGCAAGGTCATCCATCTGGTGCTGCCGATCGTGCTGCTGATCGTCTGCTGCGTCATCGGCATGATCTACACCGGCGGCTTCTTCGAGGGCGAGACCTTCGTCGATGCGTTCGCCAATTCCGACGCCTCGGTCGGTCTGGTCTACGGCTCCGCCGTGGCGATGATCCTGACGATCATCTTCTACCTGTGCACGCGCGTGCTGTCGTTCAAGGAGTGCATGAACGCGATCCCCGAGGGCTTCAAGAGCATGGTCCCCGCGAACCTGATCCTGACCTTCGCGTGGACGCTGAAGGGCATGACCGAGTCGCTGGGCGCAAAGGAATTCGTCGCCGGTCTGGTGGAGCAGTCCGCCGGTTCACTGATGGGTTTCCTGCCCGCGATCATCTTCCTTGTCGCCGTGTTCCTGTCGTTCTCGACCGGCACCAGCTGGGGCACGTTCGGCATTCTGATCCCGATCGTGGTCAGCGTCTTCGGCGCGAACATGGACAACACCCTGATGATCATCGCGATCTCCGCCTGCATGGCGGGCGCCGTCTGCGGCGACCACTGCTCACCGATCTCGGACACGACCATCATGGCGTCCGCCGGCGCACAGTGCGACCACATCCAGCACGTGTCCACGCAGCTGCCCTACGCGCTGACCGTGGCTGCCGTCAGCTTCGTGTGCTACCTGTTCACGGGCTTCCTGCAGAACTGGTGGATCTGCCTGCTGCTCGGCATCGTGCTGATGATCGCCGTGCTGCTGGTGGTCAAAGCCGCGACCGCGAAGAAGGCAAAATAAACCCATACAAAAATCCCGACGCCGAAAGGCGCCGGGATTTTTTTGCGTCTTATTCTTCCAAAAGGCAGACCGCGTGGGCGGCGATGCCCTCCTCACGTCCGGAAAAGCCGAGGTGCTCCTCCGTCGTCGCCTTGACGTTGACGCGCGACGGCGCCACGTGCAGCGCACGCGCGAAGTTGACCGTCATCTCCGGCACATAGGGCGCGAGCTTCGGCTTCTGCGCGACGACGGTCACGTCGACGTTGCCGACCGTGAAGCCCGCCGCCGCGAGCCTGTCGTACACCTGCGCCAAAAGCAGCATGCTGTCGATCCCCGCGTACTGCGGATCGGTGTCGGGAAACAGCCTGCCGATGTCCCCCATCGCCGCCGCGCCGAGCAGCGCGTCCATGACCGCATGGACCGCCACGTCGGCGTCCGAATGTCCGTCCAGCCCCAGCGCATAGGGGATCTCCACGCCGCCGAGGATCAGTTTCCGTCCCGCCGTCAGCCGGTGGACGTCGTAGCCGTGTCCGATGCGCACAGGCTCCCCTCCTTCCGCAAATACAGCGCCGCGATCTCCAGATCGACCGGCGTCGTGATCTTCAAATTCTCCTCCGCGCCCTCCGTCAGCACGGGGCGCATGCCGATGCGCTCGACCGCGGCGCAGTCGTCCGTCACGCTCGCGCCGCCGTCCTCCGCGTCTTTGAGCGCGGCGCGCAGCAGATCGGCGTCGAACACCTGCGGCGTCTGCACGGCGAAGAGCGTCGACCTGTCGGGCGTCTCGGCGACCGTGCCGCCCTCGGCGCGCTTGACCGTATCCTTGACCGGGATCGCAGGCGCCGCCGCGCCGAAACGCGCCGCCTTTTCCACCGTTTCGGTGATGATGCGCTGGCTGACGAGCGGTCTTGCGCCGTCGTGGACGGCGATCAGCCCGTATTCTTTGGACACGGAATCCGCGCCGATGCGCACGGACTCGACGCGGTTTGCGCCGCCGACCAGCACCGTGCGGACCTTCTCGAATTCGCCGTCCTCGCAGAGTTGTGCGACCGCCGCGACCTGGTCCTCGCGCACGACGACGACGATCTCCTGCACGCAGGGGTTCAGGTCGAACGCGCGGATCGCGTACCAGAGGACGGGTTTGCCCTCGAGAAGCGCCAGCGTTTTATCCGTGCCGCCCATGCGCGAGGCGCTGCCCGCCGCCGCGATCACCGCGGCGCAGACCGGGCGCTTCTTCCCAAACTTGAATTTGATCATGCCGTCACTCCAATTCCATGACGATCTTTTTGAACGTCTTGCCGCGCTCCATGAAGTTCTTGAATTGATCGAACGCCGCGCACGCCGGCGACAGCGTGACCACGTCGCCCGACTGCGCCTTTGCCACCGCCGTTTCCACCGCCTTGCGGAAATCGGTGAACGTGACGATCTCCGGCTTGCCCGCCTCATATTCGGGCGCGGCTTTGACCGCGCGCTCGATCATGTCCGCCGTCGCGCCGCAGAGCACCAGCAGTTTGACGTGCCTGCAGATCTCGCGGCCGAGGTCGTCGAACGGGATGTGCTTGTCGTAGCCGCCCGCGATCAGGATGACTTTCTGATCGAAGGACAGCAGTCCCGCCGTCGTGCGGCTGGGCGACGAGGCGATGGAGTCGTTGTAGATCCTCACGCCGCGCAGTTCGCGCACCAACTCGATGCGGTGCTCGACGCCAGCGAACTCCCGCGCGACCGCAAGCCAGTCCGCCGGCGAAACGAAGTCCGCCGTGGCGCAGATCGCCGCCATGTAGTTTTCCACGTTGTGCAGCCCGGGGATGCGGATATCGCCGCGCTTCAAGACCGGCTGCCCGTTATAAAACACCGTCTCGCCATCGAAGAAGCAGCCGCTTTTCGGCGCATTTTTGCGCGAGAACAGTTCGACACGGCCGTTTGCCTCGCCTGCAAAGGCGAGCGTATAGTCGTTGTCCGCGTTGACGACGAGTTTATCCGCCGCCGTCTGATGGCAGAAGACGTTTTTCTTCGCTTCGACGTACTCCGCCATGCCCGTGTGCCAGTCCAGATGGTTCGGCGCAAGATTGGTGACGACCGCGACGTTCGCGCTCTTTTGCATGCTGGAAAGTTGGAACGAACTGAGTTCGACGACCGCCATGTCCTGCGGCGCGATCTGCCCCGCAAACTCCAGCAGCGGCTGCCCGATGTTGCCGCCGAGCCAGACGCGCTTTCCCGCGTGCTGCAGCATCTCAGCGATCAGCGTGGTCGTGGTGGTCTTGCCGTCCGAGCCGGTGACCGCGATGATCGGGCACGGGCAGACGTCGAAGAACGCCTCCATCTCCGAGGTGACGGCAGCGCCCTGCTCGCGCAGCTTTTTGAGCGCAGGCGCGTCGGGACGCAGCCCCGGCGTGCGGAACACCACGTCGCCGGAGAGGTCGTCGAGATACCCCTCCCCCGTTTTGAGCTTCGCGCCCTGCCGCTCGAGGTCCAGTACCTCCGCGTCGAGCTTTTCGCGCGGCATCTTGTCGCAGGCGGTGACGTCGACGCCGTGCGAAAGAAGCAGCCGCACCAGCGGGCGGTTGCTGACGCCCACACCGAGCACCAGAACGCGCTTGTCCTTCAGGTTTGTCAGATATTGTTCGAGTGTCATATGTCACGCCTCCAAAATCATCACGTCTATTATACGCAGTTTCGGCGCGTTTTGCAACCGATTGACAAATCCGGGCGTTTTCGTTACAATACCAGATGCGACCGGGACGGGCAGTCGCGTGCGCAGCGCCGAAAGGCCGCGCATGAGGAAAGTCCGGGCTCCACAGGGCGAGGATAACGGGTAACACCCGCCAGGGGCGACCCTCGGAAAAGTGCAACAGAGATATACCGCTGCGTTAAGGGGTCCCCGCAAAAACGGAGTTTTT
>JAFSXP010000063.1 GCA_017443965.1 Oscillospiraceae bacterium | reverse complement strand
TCTTGATGTCCACGTCCGGCTCCAGACCGGACAGGCGGATCATCTTGCGCGCCATGTCGTCGATCTTGACCGGCTCGCCCATGTCCAGCACGTAGATCTCGCCGTTTTTCGCGAACGCGTGCGCCTGCAGGATCAGCGAGACCGCCTCCGGGATCGTCATGAAGTAGCGGATGATGTTCTTGTCCGTCACCGTGACGGGACCGCCCTCCTCGATCTGCCGACGGAACAGCGGCACGACGCTGCCGTTGCTGCCGAGGACGTTGCCGAACCGCACCGCGACGAATTTCGTCTCGCTGCGCATGCTCATGTAGCGGACGACGTTTTCGCAGAGGCGCTTCGGCGCGCCCATGATATTGGTCGGGTTGACCGCCTTGTCCGTGGAGATCAGCAGGAACTGCTCGGCATGGTACTTGTCCGCCATCTTCGCGGTGTTCAGCGTGCCGAAGACGTTATTTTTGATCGCCTCGAACGGGCTGTCCTCCATCAGCGGCACATGCTTGTGCGCCGCGGCGTGGAACACAAACGCCGGTCGGAACGTGCGGAACAGCTGATCCATGCGCGCCTCATCGCGCACGGAGCCGATCTGCACGGAGAGCTTCAGATCGGGGCAGCGGCGGCGAAGCTCCTGCTGGATCTCATACGCGCCGTTTTCGAAGATGTCGAAGATCACCAGCTCGCCCGGGCTGTGCGCCGCGATCTGCCGGCAGAGCTCGCTGCCGATGCTGCCGCCGCCGCCCGTGACCAGCACGGTCTTGCCGCGCATTTTCTCCAGAACGGCGTCGTTATCGACCTTGATCGGGTCGCGCGCCAGCAGGTCTTCCACGCTGACGTCCTTCAGCGATTTATAGCCGACCTCGCCGTCGATCATCTGATAGATGCCGGGCAGCGCCTTCAGCGTGCATTTCGTCAGGTTGCAGATCTCCAGGATCCTGCGGCGCTGCGACGGCTGCGCGCTGGGAATCGCAAAGATGATCTCCTGCACGTCGAGCCGGACGGCGTTTTCCACGATGGTGGAGCAGTCGCCCACGACCGGCACACCCTCCAAATACTTCCCGAGTTTGGTGGCGTTGTCGTCGATGACGGCGACGACCTTGCGGTTCATACCCTGCGTGGTCTGGATCTCCTTGATGATCGCCTGCCCCGCCTTGCCGGCGCCGATGACCATGACGCGGCGCTGTTCCTTGCCGTGTTCGTGATTCGGGCGGTGGAGGAACGTCCGCAGGATGCGGTAAGAGCAACGGATGCCCGCCGTCAGCAGGAAGGTGAAGACAAGGATCAGAAACCAGCTCGAGAACCATCCTGACATCTCGATTGCCGGATTGTTCGCAGGGTCGTTGATCAGCCAATCGAGCACCACACCTCCGAGGATCGCAATGAGAACAGCAGGCACGACGCGCAACAGCTCGCGCAGACCGACAAGCGTCCAGATCATCCGGTAGAGACGGAACAGATAGAACACGATCACAGCAAAGACCGTATACGGTACACAGATACGCAGCCAGAGATGGAACAGTCTCGCAAAGTTGACAAAATTGAATTTACTGGTAAAGACAAACGCCATCAGGATTGCCACGTTCAGCAATACGATATCCGCAAGCAAAACAAGCAGAGACGTCCGCGACAAGCGGTATTTATCACGCAGCTTCAATTGCCTTCCCTCTTTTCGTACGGCCTTTCCGTCCGTGTCACTCGGACTTGGCCTCCTCGTTTTCGTAGCGATAGTAATACATATTGCGGCGGTACTCCTTGGCGCCGGTCTCATGATGCGTCTTGCCGGACACGTCGTTCATCACGATGCCCGAAACGCTGCCGCCGACAGCACGGATATTCTCGATCGCCTCGCGCAGCTCCTGCTTACGCGTGACGCCGCTCTGCACCACCAGCACGTAGCCGCTGCAGACCGCGGTGAACGACACAGCGTCGGACACAAGCCCGATCGGCGGCGTGTCGATAAAGATCACGTCGTACGTCTCCGCCAACTGCTGCAGCATCTCGCCGAGGCGCGGAAGCCCGAGAAGCTCGGTCGGGTTGGGCGGGATCATGCCGGCGGGAAGGAGCTGCAGCCCCTCTGTATCCGTGTCAACGATCCCGGGCGCGTCGATGATCCCGGCGAGATATTCGCTGAGACCGTGGACGTTCTGCTTTTGGAAATAGCGATGTACAGACGGGTTGCGGAGATCGGCGTCGATGACGAGCGTCCGCTTTTTCAGCGCCGCGAACGACAGCGCCGTATTGATGGTGGTCAGCGTTTTGCCGTCGCCGGCGTTGGCGCTGGTGAACACGAACACCGGGCATTTCGCGCCCTTGCCGGTAAACATCAGCTTCGCGCGGAAATAGTTATACGCCTCGCGGATCACGAACGGCGTATCCTCGCCGAGCATCCTTTTCAGGCTGTCCTCACGGAACATCGTGCTAACCGAGCCATTTTTCTTACGGATCATAGCTTCTCATCCTTTGCCGTGTAGTCGATCTGCGGGATCACGCCGAGTACAGGGACCGAAAGGCTGCCGGTGATATCCTCCTCGCTGCGGATCGTGGAGTTCAGAAATTCGCGGAGCACCAGAATGATCAGCAGCACCGCCGCGCCCGCGGCTGCGCCGATCAGCGTGTTGAGCGATACGTTCGGCGACGACGGCGCGGTGGGCATTGTTGCGTTGTCGACGATGGAGATACCGCCCGCCTTGATGACGCGCTTGATCTCGTTCGGGGCAACGGACGTGATTGACTGCACCACCTCACGCGCGACCTCGGGATCGGGATCGGTATAGGTGATCGTCAGGATCAGCGAACGGTCGCCGCCTGTGATCGTCAGACCGCGCCTCAGCGCTGCAGGAGACTTTCCGAGCTCCAGACGGTCCGAGACCTTCTGCAGCAGACTGTCGCTCTGCAGCACGGCGACGTACGGGTCGGAGAGGTACTGCGCCGCGTACAGCTCGGAATAAGAGACTTTCATCGTATCGTTGATATTATTCGTGCCGTCGCTGTAGACGTAGACCGTCGCCGAGGAGTTGTACATCGGCGTCACGGCAAATTTGGAGATGCACCACGCCGCCGCGCCGCAGACGAATGCTGCCAGCAGCAGCCACGGCGTAAAGCGCCAGATCCTTGCCAGCACGACGCGAAGGTCGATGCTGATGCCGTCCTGATTGTATTCATTCATGATCTGTTTCACCTCGGGTGGTTTACATAGTTTAGAGTATTTTATCACACTTTGATAAAAAAGTCCATATTCCCCGAACGTTTTTTCTTTCGTTTTCGCAGGTAAAAAATGGGCGCGATCCCCTAGGATCGCGCCGACGGCGTTTTCGTTCACTTTTTCACGTAGGACAGGCAGTCGGTGCACTGCTCCATCGACGGATTTTTCTCATGCGTGCCGACCTTGATCTTGTGCAGGGAGCAGAAGTTCTCCTGACCGCAGTGGTTCTGACACTGCGTGACCGTGCACTCGATGCTGTGATTTGCGCATTCCTGATGCTCCACGGCGTTTCCCTCCTTAATTTTGACGGTATGGACAGTATGCCCGCGTCGCCGTGCGGTTATTCGCCGCCGGATCGGGAAAACTGAAACGGGGGTGATCGGAATGAAACGAAAGCGTTTGGATAATCCGTCCGCACAGGGCTTTTTCGGGCAGCCGTCGGACTGCTTCGAGCTGGTCAATAAATACGGCACGTACAACATCCAGCCGACCGCCGACGCCGATAATCCGTTTCCGATGATCGCGCAGGGACTGCCGCGGTCGCTCGCAGACGAGGCGCAGAAGGCGGCGACGGAGGTACAGAAAACCTACGGCGCAAAGCAGAAAAAGGACGGACTTGCATGAGGCAAGTCCGTCCTTTTTTCACTCCCACGTCGCCCAGACCTCGGGCTTGTAGCCGACCGTCGCCTGTCTGCCGTGGCGGACGATGGGCGTTTTCATCAGCCGCGGATCGTCGAAGACCTTGTCCTCCTTCGCCCGCGCGTCGTCCGTATAGCGCATGACGTCGATCTCGGGGCTCTTCGCCGACCAGTCGATCAGCTCGTCGATCCCGCCGACGGCGCGCAGGACGCTGTCGAATTCGCCGCCCGACATGCCGTAGCGCAGCAGATCGACGCTCTGGAACCTGATGCGGCGCTCCTTGAACCAGCGCTCCGCCTTTTTCGTGTCGAAGCATTTCGATTTACCGAAGATCTGGATATTCATTCGTAACGCACCTCCATGAGGCAAAGTCCGCAGGCGGGCGCGACGACGCTGTCCCGCTCCGGCGCGGTCAAGACGCTATCCGCCGCGCGTTTTCCCGTGCCGATCTCGACCAGCGTGCCGGTCAGGATACGCACCATGCGGTAGAGGAAGCCGTCGGCGGTGAAGCGCAGACGCACCTCGCTGCCGACGCGCTCGATCGAGATCTCCTCCAGCGTGCGGACGGTGGATTTTTTCGTGCGCTTGTTTGCGCTGAACGCGCGGAAATCGTGCGTGCCGACAAGCAGCGACGCCGCCTTGCGCATCGCCGCGAGGTCGAGCGGCTCCGCCATGCGCCAGACGTATTTCCGCTCGAACACGCAAGGCGCTTCGTCGTTCCGGATGCGGTATTCGTAGGTCTTTTTCACGGCATTGAGACGGCTGTGAAAGCGCTCCGGCGCCTCGTCGACCGAGAGAATACCGATATCCTCCGGCAGATACCGACGCAGGTACGCCAGCACCTGCGCCGCCGTCATGTCGGTGTCGGCGTGGAAATTCGCGACCTGCCCGCGGGCGTGGACGCCGGCGTCGGTCCTGCCGCTGCCGATGACCGCGGTCTCGGCGCCGAGCATTTTGGAGATCACGCTCTCCAGCTTCGCCTGTATGGTGTTTTCCCCGCTTCCGAGCCGCTGCCAGCCGCGGTAGCGCGTGCCGTCATAGCACAGAAGCATCCTGAAATTCTTCCGCATACTCCTCCATCAGCCGGAACGCCTCCTCGCGCGTATCTGCACTGAACAGAAATTCGCCCTCCGGACTGTAGACCGCAACGTGGTCGTAGATATAACGAATGGAACAGCGCATGATGATCTCTCCTTTCTGTAGGTTCGATCATAGCATACCGCCGTTCCTGTCCAATTTATCGGACTCAATTACCGGTTTTTGATACGATAGACGATCGCGCTGATCTCCGCGCGGGAGATCGGCTGATCCGGGAAAAAGTATTGCCTGCCGTCGGCGCCCTTCGTCCCCTGGACGATCCCCGCCTTGTGCAGTGCGAGCGAATAGTCGTCTTTCGCGTCGGCAAAGGTGCCGTTCGGAGACGTCGCCGTCAGCCCGAGGCGCTTTGCCGCCAGCTTCGCGATCATATAGCGCGAGATCCTCGCATCGAGATCGGGCAGCTCCGCCGCCGTGACAAGTCCCTTTTTGACCGCCAGATCGCGGTAACCTGTCGCCCAATGTGCGCCGGACGCGCTCTGCTCGGGATCACCGCACGCGCGCAGGATCATCTTCAGCGCCTCGCCCACGGTGACCGTTCCGTTCGGGCGGAACGTGCCGTCGGCATAGCCGCTGATGACTTTATCGTTATAGAGCTCGTCGACGCCGGTGTAATACCACGCGCCCTCCTTGACGTCGGAAAACGCCTTGGACGCGGGATTCGCCGTCGCCCAGCGCGCCGAGACCGACAGATTTTCCGCCACGACGGTCTCCTCTGTGAGCAGCGTGCCGCCCGTGGTCATCCAGCCGGCGAACGAGCGATTCTGCCGCGTCGCCGACGGCAGCGTGCCGTAGGGCGCGCCGGCGGGATAGAGATAGATATCCGCGTCCACCGTGCCGCCGTTGCCGCTGAGCAGCAGATAGCGGAACTGCTTGGACTCCTTGCCGGTATAGTCGCCGTACAGGAAC
This sequence comes from Oscillospiraceae bacterium, assembly GCA_017443965.1. GTDB lineage: Bacteria > Bacillota > Clostridia > Oscillospirales > Oscillospiraceae > RGIG3566. The sequence continues at coordinate 4,700 of JAFSXP010000063.1, read as the reverse complement.
ATCTGCGCTTCGCGGATGCGGCGCTCGAGCACGCCGTAGTGGATCTTGGTGCCCGCGTGGCACCAGACGCCGAGCGCGCTGGCAAATTCCGCCTCGGTGAACTGCCCCGCGGTCAGAAGCGAGGTCAGACGGCAGCCGGACAGCCACGCCACGCCCAGATTGTAGGTAAACGAGATCAGCGCGTCGTACTGCGCCTGCGACAGCGCGATATTGTGCTTCGTCATGAAGGCGTTGAGTTTATCGTCCATCTTATAGAGTTCGGCGCGCAGAAGCTTGTCCGCCTCCTCGCGCGAAATGCCGTTCGGATACGCGCCCGCGCTGCAGACCGTGCCGTAGCCGATGCTGTACTGCGTGTAGTCCCACACGCGGCGCGCGGAAAAACCCTCCTGGTTTTTGATGAACGTGATGCCCGCCTCGCTGGCGGTCAGCCTCGGCGTCTCGTCGGCGGCTGCGGGCAGCGCAAACAGACCGCAAAGCGCAGCCATGATCAGAAGCCAGCAGACCGTTCGTTTCACGTTGTTTCCCCCACAGGTTTCCGCGTCGTCAGATATACATAACGCAGTAGTTATGTCAATTATATAACATTTGGTAACAAATTGCAACTTTTTTATTTCCGCAATTTTACAGTCCAAATATTCGGACAGTCCAAAGCGTATGATGACGGCAGAAGGAGGGATGAGCCCATGAAGAATTCGGCTTACCGGAGCCGCGTCATCGATCTGCAGCAGTACTTTGCCGCCCGGCAGGAGCAGAACGTGATCTGCCCGCGGCAGCGCGAGCGCGCCGTGCGTTTTTGGAGCATTACGGAGCGCGTCGTGAATTCCGTCGCCGCTCTGGTGATCGCGGGCTGCCTGGGCATCTGCACGCTGGTGTTCCTCACGTTGCTGTGACGCTGCCGTCCTCGTGCAGGCAGAGCCTGTGCACGCCGCTCCCCTTCCGCAGAGCGCAGCCCATGTCGCGCAGGACGATCAGATCGCCGCGGACGGGGTTCTGCATCCAGCAGCGCTCCAGCAGTCTGCCGTTTTTCTCGCCGCTGAGACCGACGAGGCGGCACAGCCGCAGATCCTTCCTGCGCTGCGAGACGACCACCGCGTGACGGTGACGGTCGCCGCGCGGCGCGTCGAGCTGCGCGGGATCGGCATCGGTCACGACGGCGATGGCGTGCTCGCGATCACAGCAGGCAAGTACCCTTGTGACGTAAAGACCGTTCGGCTCCGGAAGCTGGCGGTCGGGACAGAGAGACAGCGTGTACCTGTGCGGCTGCGCTTTGAGCTTTTCGCAGACGGCGCGCAGCGGCGATCCCGCGTCGAACGGCTCCGCGAAACGGTGGTAATTCCGACCGAGCGAGAAGCCGAGGTCGAGCTGTGTGATCGCGTCGCCGCAGACCTCGCGGAGCGTTTCCGCCGCGGCGAGCATGGCGTCCAGCGCCTTCGGCATGAAATCCGTCGTCGGCGCGTTGCCGTCGAGCGGGAACAGCAGCCCGAGCTCCTGTGCGCCGCGGCGCAGAAGCTCCGGCGCGATAATGTGCAGCTCTTCGAGCGTCAGACCGTCGCCGTCCGTCTTCCGCGCCGTCTGACGCAGCGCGTCCGCACCGCATGCCAGCTCGACACGGCGCGGCACGATCTTCGGGACGGCGGTCGGCAGCAGGATCTGCAGCGTGGCGTCCAGCTCGCGCAGCAGCGTGTCGACGCCGCAAGGCAGAACGCGGGCGGCGTAGCGGATCCGGTCGCCCGGCACGCCGAGCGACAGCGCGTCGCGCAGCTCCGCGGGCGTCTCACAGCGGACGCCGACGCCGCAGCGTGAGAGCACGGAGAACGGCATCGGCGGCATGCAGCAGCGGATCGGCAGATAGAACGACGTGTCCGGCGCTGCGGCGCACCATGAAAAAAGGGACTTGGCAGAAATGCCGAGTCCCTTTTCGTCATACAGAAGGAACGGTGTGCCGTACTCCGCCGCGATCTCGCGCAGTTTCTTCATCGGGACGGGAAGTCCGGCGTTATTTACAGTTGTTTTCATAGAGGATCGCAAGTCCTTTCAAAAGCAGATCGCGGTCATAGAGGATCTCGCGCTCGCACATCGGGATCACATAGCGCGAAATGCCGCCCGTCGCCACCACGGAAACAGGCTCGCCGAGCTCGCGCTCCATGCGGGCGATCATGCCGTCCAGCATGGCGGCGGCGCCGAGCATCGTACCGCTTTGCATACAGTCGACTGTGTTGCGCCCGATCGCATGCGCAGGCGCCTCCAAGCTGATGCCGGGAAGCTGCGCCGTGCCGCCGCTGAGCGCCTCCGCCGCGATCTTCACGCCGGGGCTGATGCTGCCGCCGAGAAATGAGCCGCTGCGGTCCAGAACGGAGATCGTCGTCGCCGTGCCCATGTCCACGATCAGCAGCGGCAGCGGGTACTCCTTGACCGCCGCGACCGCCGCGGAGATCAGATCGCTGCCGACCTGCGCGGGATTGTCCGTGCGGATGTTCAGCCCGGTCTTGATGCCGGGCCCGATCACGAGCGGTTCCTTGCCGGTCAGCTTCTTCACCGCCGTGCGGCAGGAGTTGAGCACCGGCGGCACGACCGACGACAGGATCGCGCCCTCGATCTCCCCGACGGGGATCGAAAAGAGATCCAGCACGTTTTTCATGTCCATCCAATACTGGTCCGAGGTCTTTTTCACGTCGGTGGCGACGCGCGCCTTGTGTACGACCTTACGGTCCTTTATTAGACCGAATACCACGTTGCTGTTGCCGATGTCGATTGCCAGAATCATATTCTTATCTCCTTACAGCCGCACGATGCGGCATGACAGTTTTCCGTTTTCAAGCTCCGCGACGCCGTACGACGGGTACGAACCGCTCGCCGCGCCGGGGTTAAAAAGCGTGACGCCGTCCTGCTCGTCGAGCATGGCACGGTGCGTGTGTCCGAAAAGTGCGAGGCGCGCCTGCGCCTCCTGCGCCGCGAGCAGCAGCTTCAGCGCGCCGAATTTGACGCCGAGCGTGTGCCCGTGCGTGATGAGGACGCGGACACCGCCGAACGTCTCCGTCTGCACCGGCGGCGTGACGGGATCGTGATCGCAGTTGCCGGGCACGCAGGTCATCGGGATGCGCGGGAATATCCCGTGCAGCTTTTCCGCGTCGCGGGTGACGTCGCCGAGGTGGATGATGCGGTCGGGCGTGACGTCATAGACGGCACGCTCCATGTGGCGCATGACGCCGTGGGAATCGGACAGGATCAAAAGCTTCACGGTTACACCTTTCCCCTCCCGCGTGCATATATATGGAGTATCACGCTGTGGAGGTATCGTATGGACAGATCGGGACTTCCCTCCTTTACGGAGGAAGACGTCAAAAGAGTGCTGGGGACCGCCGAGGGACGGACGCTGCTGAAGCTGCTGAACCGCGACGGCGGCGCGCTGCTGCGGCAGGCAGCCGAAGCGGTAAAGACCGGCGACACGGCGCGGGCGCAGGCGCTGCTCCGTCCGACGATGGAATCGCCCGAGATCGCCGCGCTGATCGAAAAGATCAACGGAAAGCAGGAGTGACATGGACGATATGGAAGGCAGGATCGCGGAGATCCTGAACGACCCCGAAAAGCTGGGGCAGGTCATGGAGATCGCAAAAGGGCTCGGCTTCCCGCCGCCGGAAAGCGCACAGGACGCTGCGCCCAATCCGCTTGCGGGATTTGCGCCGGACGACCGGCAGGCGGCGCTTCTGCGCGCGATCGCGCCGTATCTGCGCCCCGACCGGCAGCAGCGGCTGCGCCGCGCGCTGGAGGTGGCGAAGCTGTCGCGTCTGGCGCGGCTTGCGCTGCAAAACCCGCCGCAGGCGGAAAGGCAGGTGGAAGATGATGTATAACCGCTACATACCGTCCGCCGACGGCACCTACCGGCGCGAGACCGTCGCACAGTCCGCCGCGCCGTGTTCGGACGCGAAAACGCCGCTGCGCGGCGGTCTTTCCCTGCCGCGTCTGCAGCTCGACACCGGCGACCTGCTGGTGCTGGCGATCCTGCTTCTGCTGCTGATCGACGGCGACGGCGACGATCCGCTCTCGTCTCTTATTGCGATCGCGGCGTTTCTTCTGCTGCAGTGACGGTCTGACCGTCCGGCAGGCGCATGGCGCGCGCAAGCGCGGCGTCGTCCGCGTCCGGCAGCTCCAGCTCGGTCTGCCTGAGGCGCAGGATCAGCGTATCGCCGCGGCGCAGCTCGGTCTGCCGCAGAAGTCCGGTGGACAGGTCCACCCAGTGGCGGGCGGCGGTCTCCCCCGCCGTTTCCACATACAGGCACGGCGCGCCGTCCGGCGTCTCGGGCGCTTCATAGCGCGCCTCGGTGAACGCATCGGGCGGCAGCTGCGCCAGCGTCTCATACGTCGGGATGCCGGACAGATCGTCGACTGTGACGTCCCCGGGCAGCGCGATCTCGCGCACGTTGCGCGTGTCGTCGCCGTACCACAGCCACGCGGTCTCGCCGTTCGTCAGGATATGGCGGACGCGGTCGCCCTCGGCGGTGCGGATCTTCCGCACGCCGTCGGCTTCCCAGAGCTCGACCGTCTGCGTGCCGACGTCGTCGCCGGAGAAGACCTCGACGGTCAGTGTCTGGTGATAGCGCGCGGGACGCGCCATCGACTTTACGAGCGCCGGAACGTTTTCCGGTGTGACCGCAGCGAACGCTTCGCCGACGGCGCCGTCGGAAACCGGCTCCGTCTGCCCC
>JAFSXP010000062.1 GCA_017443965.1 Oscillospiraceae bacterium | reverse complement strand
GCGCCCTGCGGCGCGACGAACTTCAGCAAAACGCGGGACGCCGTGCCGGGTACGCCGTCGATGGCGAAGTCGCCCTCGCTCATGAATTTGCCGTCTTTGACCGGAACCTGCGCGATGATCTCCTTCTGCGTGTTGGTGTTGAAGATATGCACCTCGGTCATCGGTTCGACCGCCTCGACCATGCCCTCGTCAATGGCGAAGGGACCGACTGCGGAGCTGATGTTGCCGCAGTTCATCGTCTTGCCGACGATGGGCGCCATGACGTCCACCTGACCGAAGTCGTAATCCACGTCGATGCCCGGGCGCTCGCTCTTTTTGATGACAGCGACCTTGCTGGTGGACGTGTTCGCACCGCCCATGCCGTCGATCTGGCGGCGGTCGGGGGAGCCGAAGGCACTGAGGATGACGCGGTCGCGAGCCTCAACGTCCTGCGGCAGATCCTCGTCGTGGAAGAACACTGCCTTGGACGTGCCGCCGCGCATATAGACACAGGGGATCTTACGATTGGGTCTGTAATCTGACATAACAATACACTCACTTTCATGGAATTTGGCTTGTGCCGCTTTCGCAATCTCTGGTTGCTTTTTTTCTGGAATATGGTAATATTCGTTCGAAGGAGGTGCGTCGTATGCTGAACAACTATCAATACTTTATAGCTCTTGCGGAGGAACTCAACATTTCCAAGGCCGCCGATCGCCTGTTCATTTCGCACCAATGCCTGAGCAAGTATCTGAGAAAGCTTGAGCAGGAATACAACGTAGCTTTTTTTGAACGCACGCCGCGGCTGAGCCTGACGAGCGCGGGACAGGTATATCTGGATATGCTGCGTCAGGTTCAGCTTCTCGAAAGCAACACGGAGAACCAGCTCAACGATATCCGTCAATCCAAAAAGGGACTGATCCGCTTTGGGACGACAGAGGGGCGTTACCGCATCATGATCCCCGATCTGCTCTCCAGCTTCCAGCGTGTTTATCCCGACGTCAGACTGGAACCGCGCTACGCGACCTCCGACAGGCTGTGCGAGCTGGTTTTGAAAAACGAGCTCGATCTCGCTCTGCTGAACCGGCGCGACATCAATCAGAATCAGTTTGATGTGCGCACCGTCCTCAACGAGCGCTTGTATCTGGTCATCTCCGATCATCTTCTCGCGCAGTTTTTTCCAGATCGGTATCCAGGCTGCCGCGAGAAGTTTCTCGGCGGGGTCGATCTCGCGGATTTCCACAAGCGCGGCGTACCCTTTGTTTTAAGTTACGAGGGTTACAATTCTCGTGATACTCTGGAGACCTATCTGCGCTCGCGCGGGTTCGAGCTCAATTGCACAATGGAAATGACGCAGCAGGATCTGCACTATATGCTCGCCGCGCGCGACTACGCCGCGTGCTTCTGCTGGGCAATGTATCTCCCGTCCATTCAGGACTACAATCTTCACGCCGAGCATAACCGCCTGAACGTCTTTCCGGTCAAAGGTCTGAACACGGTCAATCAGGTCGTGCTGGTCATACCAAAGGGAAAGATCCTGCCGACCTATGGCAAGGAGCTGATGCGTCAGATACGGGAGATTGCTGCAACATTCACGCAGGATCCTACCGTCTGACCTCGCGGATCACGTCAATCACGGTGCCGTCGCGGTACTCCACGATACAGGCGACGCGGTCGGTCGTCTCGATGGGCTTGGGCGTGCCGGTGAGCTTTTCGGCGAGAGCCTGCAGTTCTTCGATGGTTACGAGCTTGAGCGAGGTCTGCTCCAAATCCTCTTTCAATTCCGCGTAGTTCTTGTGCTTCGGGTTGAGCGCAATGCCCGCCTCGGTCACGACGACGGCGACGGTCTCGCCCGGCGTGCAGAGGGTAAACACCTTTTTCACGACCGAGGGCGTGCGCCCACGGATGATCGGGATGGTGACGATGGAGATCTGCGCGCCGCCCGCGACGTCCGGGCCGCCTCCGAGACCGCCCATCATCTCGCCCGACGAGCCGGTGAGGATGTTCACGTTGAAGTCGGTATCAATTTCCAGTGCGCCGAGCACGCCGAAGTCCTCGCGGTTGAGGAACCCGCCCTTGGAGTAGGCATTGGCGTAATCGGCATTGTCGATCTCCAGCACGCCGGGGCGGTCGCTGATGGCGCGTGCCGCCACCGCGTCGAAGCTCTGGGAGCACTCAACCACGCGAACCAGCCCTTCGTCGTACATGTCGATGATCGCGGCGGGGATGCCGCCGAGGGCAAAGCTCGCCTTGACGCCCTTTTCACGCATCCGGTCGGCAAGGTATTTGGTCGTCGCAATGGCGATCGCGCCCGCGCCGGTCTGGAAGGAGAAGCCCTCCTTGAAGCGGCGGGAGGCGGCGATCAGATCCGCCGTGCGCTCCGCGATCATCAGATCGCGCGGATTCTTCGTAAGACGCGCCGCGCCCTTGCCAATTTTCTCCGGGTCGCCGATCTGCTCGACCTTGACAACATAGTCTACATATTGCTGCGAAATGCTGGCAGGGCAGCAGGGATAGTCCACAAGATTGTCCGTCACGACCACGACGCAGCCTGCGTTGTACGCGTCCACAAAGGCGTAGCCGAGTGAGCCGCAGGCGTTGGGGCCAATCAGCCCTGTGCAGTTTCCATAGTCGTCCGCCGCCGACGCGCCGATGAACGCAACGTCGATGGTAAGCTCGCCCGCCTCAATCGCGCGCGGACGCGCGCCGTGGGTGCGAAGGATGACAGGCTGCTCGACCTCGCCAGCGAGCACTGCGTCGCCCAGCTCGCCGCGGATGCCGCTTGCCTCGATGCGGTCGATGGTGCCGTCGCGCACGAAATCGACGATAGAGGGATTCTTGATGTTGACGACCGCGCTGGGCGCAAAGCGAAGCCCCGTGATGCCCATCTCCCGAATCGCCGTGAGCACCTGCCCGATCAGCAGGTCGCCCTCGCGGAAGGAGTGGTGGAACGAAATGGTCATGCCGTCTTTGAGACCGGATGCCCGGATCGCCGCCTTCAAATCAGGAAGCAGCTTCGTGTCGCCGGGGATGCGGTGCCCCATCACGCGCTTCGTCACAACGGTCTCTGTCGGCGCGGGTGTGGCATACGCGCCCATGTAGGGTCGGACGACATAGTCGCCGATCTTTTCGGGAAGCTCTCTGCCCAGACTGTTGACGATCATTTTGTTGCACCTCCCACCTTGATGCCCGCCGCCGCTGCTTTTGCCAGCGTGGTACGGGCGCGCAGTTCCATCGGCTTATCGACCATACCGCCGTCCAGCACGCAGACGCCGGTGTGGTTTTTTGCTGCTTCTTCGAGGGCTTCCAGCACACGCACGGCATTTTTGATTTCCTTGTCCGATGGCGTAAAACAGGCGTTCACCGTGTCGATCTGACGCGGGTGGACGCAGGTCTTGCCGTCAAAGCCGAGAGCGCGGGTCAT
>JAFSXP010000061.1 GCA_017443965.1 Oscillospiraceae bacterium | reverse complement strand
CGCCAGCATGTTCATCTCGTCCGAGCCCGTCGCCGCCACGAACAGCTCGGCGTTTTCCACGCCCGCCTCGCTGAGCGTGTCGCCGTCCGCGCCGTTGCCGCAGACGCCCATCGCGTCGTAGACGTCGGTCACCTCGGCGATCACGGCGGCGGAGGTATCCACCGCGGTCACGTCGTGCCCCTCGGCGATCAGACTTTCGATGATCGTGCGTCCGATCTTGCCGCAGCCCATGATGATGATATTCATACGTTCACCCTTTCGGGAAAAAATAACAATGAATCGCGCCTTCGGCGCGTGCGGACGGCTTAAAAAACCGCTGCACCAAAAGCCTTCCCCTCGAGGGGAAGGTGCCCAGTGCGCACACTGGGCGGATGAGGTGAAGCCGATTGCGAGAGCGTTTTCAAAAGATACGGACAGATCAATTACGAAAGCTTGACACCTCATCAGTCGCTTCGCGACAGCTTCCCCTCAAGGGGAAGCCTCTGGTGCGGCAATCGTGGGGTCGCTGCGGCGGAATTGTTCGATCATTTCGCCGGTCAGGCTGTCCGCGCTGTGGTCGGTCGGCAGATCGCTGCGGGAAAACCACGCCGCCTCGGAGAGTTCACTCTCCTGCCGGACGATCTCACGGCTGCCCGCGACGTCGCAGTAAAAGCCCATCAGCAAACTGTCCGTGTAGACCCACGGCTGCGACTTGTAAAAGCGCAGATTTTCCACGCGCAGCCCCGTCTCCTCCAGCACCTCGCGGCGGACGGTGTCCTCGATGCTCTCGCCGATCTCGCTGAAGCCCGCCACCAGCGCCCAGCGCTTAAACGGGCGGTTGGCGTACTTCGTCATCAGCAGCCTGTCGCCGTCGGTCACGGCGACGATCACCGCGGGGCAGATCTTCGGATAGACTGTACAGCCGCAGTTCGGACAGACCAGCGAGCGTTCCGTTTCGCCTTTTTCGGTCGGCGAGCCGCACGCGCCGCAGAAGCGGTTCCGGCGGTACCAGCGCCAAAGGCTCTCCGCCGCCGCGCAGGCGAACGCCGTCTCGTCGGACGCGCACTGCCGCCGCTCGCGCTGCGGAAGATAGCGATAGCCCTCCGTCTCGGGCAGCGGCGCGCCCTCCCACAGAAAGTACGCCGTCTCGTCGATCGCAAAGAGGTACTGTCCGGTCTTGTCGCCGATTTCGGGCAGCGTCACGCGGTCTTTTTCGACCGCACAGAGAAGTCCCGCGTCGGAAAACGACAGCAGCCGGTCCGACGGCTTCGGCGCACGCGGCGTGTAGGCGTTGTCATAGATATGAGGGGAAATATCCTGTAACATTCTTTTCACCGCACCGATCATATCATATTTTTCGGAAAAAGAAAAGTACGGCGCTTGCAATTCCGCGTTTTGCGTGGTATATTGTGCGTATATTTTTCGCATGGAGGGATTTCAGGTGACAATTCCGTACAAAAACATGACCGCGGCGCAGAAAAGCGCCGAGTTAGATACCGTCCGCGAAGCGTTCGAGGCGGAAAAGGCGCTGGGACTGAAACTCGATATGTCGCGCGGCAAGCCCGGCAGGGAGCAGCTCGATCTCGTCAGCGAGATGCTGACCGTGATCGCCGAGCCGTCCGACTGCTTTGACGGCACGATCGACACGCGCAACTACGGCGAAGTGCGCGGCATCCCCGCCGCGAAAAAACTGTTCGCGGAACTGCTCGGCTGCAAGCCCGAGGAGTGCTTCATCGGCGGCTGCGCCAGCCTGACGCTGATGTACGATCTGATCGCCAAGGCATACACGCACGGACTTCTTCGCTCGGAAAAGTCGTGGAGCAAGGAGGAGAAAATCAAATTTCTCTGCCCCGCGCCCGGCTACGACCGCCATTTCAAGGTCTCGCAGTCGTTCGGCATGGAACTGATCACCGTCGCCATGACGCCGACCGGCCCCGACATGGACGCGGTCGAAGAACTTGTGAAAGACCCCGCCGTCAAGGGCATGTGGTGCGTGCCGAAATTCTCGAACCCCGACGGCATCGTCTATTCGGACGAGACGATCGCCCGCATCGCGCGCATGAAACCCGCCGCGCCGGACTTCGCGCTGATGTGGGACAACGCCTACTGCATCCACGAATTCGAGGGCGAGTTCATCCCGTTCCCCGATATGCTGGCGCTCTGCCGCGAGGCGGGAAATCCCGACATGGTCTATGAGTTCGCCTCCACGTCGAAGGTGACGTTCCCCGGCGCGGGCGTCAGCGTGATGGCGGCGAGCACGGACAATATCGACTATCTCGCCGCGCTGATCGGCATCCAGATCATCAGTTACGACAAGGTCAATCAGCTGCGCCACGTGCGCTATCTCAAGGACAAGGCGCACACGCTGGCGCTGATGAAAAAGCACGCCGCCATCCTGCGCCCGAAATTCCGCTGCGTGCTGGACACGCTCGCGCGCGAGATCGCGCCGCTGGGCATCGCCGAATGGCAGAAGCCGACGGGCGGCTACTTCATCTCGGTCAACACGCTGCCGGGACTTGCCAAGCGCACGCTGGCGCTTTGCAAGGAGGCGGGCGTCACGATGACGCCCGCGGGCGCGACGTTCCCGTACGGCGTCGACCCGAACGACAGCAACATCCGCATCGCGCCGACGCTGCCGCCGGTCGACGAGCTGCAGAAGGCGATCGACGTATTCTGCCTGAGCCTGCGCCTCGCCGCGCTGGAACAGTTGACGAAATAAGGAGAGAGCCATGCAATACACCTACGACACCGAAAACGTCTGCTCGATGCAGATCACGTTCCGTCTCGACGGCGATACCGTGCACGACATCTCGTTCTACGGCGGCTGCAACGGCAACCTGAAAGCGATCTCCAAACTGGTCGACGGCTGGACGGTCGAAAAGATCGAGCGGTATCTCAAGGGCAACACCTGCGGCGGACGCCCGACCTCGTGCGCCGATCAGCTCGCCGTCGCCGTGCGCAAGGCGTACGACGAGAGCCGCGCGTAAGATGCCGTCGGTCACGGTGCTGGCGGTCGGCAGGCTGAAAGAGCGGTTCTATCTCGACGCGGCGGCGGAATATCAAAAGCGCCTCGGCGCTTACGTTTCGCTGACCGTGACGGAGCTGCCCGAGCAGCGCCTGCCCGACGAGCCCTCCGACGCGGAGATCGCCCGCGCGCTGGGAAAAGAGGCGGAGGAGCTGGAAAAGCGCATCCCGAAGGGCGCGTGGCTGTGCGTGCTGACGCCGGAGGGGAAGGAGCTTTCCTCGACGGAGCTGGCAGACACGATCCGCGCCGTCCGCACGGGCGGCAGAAGCGCCGCGTGCTTCGTGCTGGGCTCGAGCTTCGGCATGGCGCAGCGGCTCAAGGACCGCGCCGACCTGCGCCTTTCGATGGGGCGCATGACGTTCCCGCACCATCTGGCGCGGATCATGGCGCTTGAACAACTCTACCGCGCCGAGACGATCCTCGCGGGGAGCAAATACCACAAATAAAATAACAGACAGTCTTGCGACTGTCTGTTTTTTGTCGTGTTTTTTGTTGGGTCACTTCAGCCGCTCGATCAGATACGGCAGTACCGGCTCGAACTTCACGCCGTACCAATGATCGGCGTCGCCTGCCGTGCGTTCAATGCAGCGCAGAGTGTAATCTGCCGCGATGCCCGCCGCGTCGTAGACCGATTTGCCGCACAGATAGGCGCCGACGAATGCCGAGGCGTACACGTCGCCCGTGCCGTGGCTGCCCTTGGGGTGCTTCTTGTGGCGGTAGTATTGCTTTTTGCCGTCGCAGAACACCATGACGCCGGTGGTGTCGGGTGTGAAGCTAACGCCGGTCAGCACAACAGTCTTCGCGCCGGCGGTGCGCAGCTTTTCCAGCAAGTCGTCAATATATGCCTCGTCATACGTCTCGCGGTATTCGGCGTCGGTCAGGAAGCACGCCTCCGTGATGTTCGGCAGGATAATGTCAGCGGAGAACGCCAACGTTTTCATCTGCTCTACAAACGGCTGATCGAAGGCGGGATAGAGCTTGCCACCGTCCGCCATTGCGGGATCGACAATGCTGACGCCGCCGGGACGGACGAGCGTTTTCAGCATATCCTTGACGTAATCGATCTGTTCGGTGCTGCCGAGGTAGCCGGTGTAGATCGCGTCAAAGGAAATCTGCTCTTTTTTCCAGTGTGCGGTGATTGCCGGAATGTCCTCGGTCAAATCGCGCACGGTATATCCGGTGAAGCCTGCCGTATGCGTGGACAGCACGGCGGACGGCAGAATACACGTCTCATGCCCCGCCGCCGAGAGAATCGGCAGCGCCACGGTCAGCGAGCACTGCCCGAAGCAGGAGATGTCCTGCACGGTAAGAATCCTGCGATAATCCATATCCATATCAATATCTCCTTTACAAAATGCTGACCATAGGGTATCATGTATCTGGACATATTAAAATTATCAGAACAGGAGAATTTTATATAACCAGATGAGATACTACGTCGACAAAAACGCGGACAACCCCGCGTATCTGCAGCTCTATACGCAGCTGCGCGCCGACATCGTGTCGGGCGCGTATCCCTATGGCGCGCGGCTGCCGTCGAAGCGCAATCTCGCCGCGGAGGCGGGCGTCAGCGTGATCCCCGTCGAGCGCGCCTACGCGCTGCTCACGGACGAGGGCTATGCCGCCGCGCGTGAGAGAAGCGGCTGCTTTGCAAGCTACCGCGCCGGTGAGCAGACGGGCGCGGCGGAATCGCCGCCGCTCAAGCGGACGCAGCCGCATCCCGCGGCGGGGGAATTTCCGTTTTCGGTGCTGGCGAAGACGATGCGCCGCGTGCTTTCAGACCGCGCGGAGGATATCCTTGTCAAGTCCCCCAATCACGGCTGCGCCGAGCTGCGCGCCGCCATCGCGGCGTATCTGGCGCGCAGCAGCGGCGTCGCGGCGAAGCCGGAGCAGATCATCGTCGGCTCCGGCGCGGAGTACCTGTACGGACTGATCGTGCAGCTGCTCGGCGCGGACCGCGTCTACGCCATCGAGGACCCGTCGTACGACAAGATCCGCCGCGTCTACCGCGCCTGCGGCGTGCAGGTGGAGGCGCTCAAGATGGGGCGAAACGGCGTGCGCACGGCGGAGCTGGAACGCTCGACCGCGACGGTGCTGCACGTGACGCCGTTCAACAGCTATCCCAGCGGCGCGACCGCCGACGCGTCGAAGCGGCAGGCGTATCTGTGCTGGGCGGAGAGCCGCGGCGGCTGGCTGATCGAGGACAACTACGACGCGGAGCTGACCGTGTCGAAAAAGCACGAGGACACGCTGTTTTCGCTGTCGCAGACGGGCAGGGTGCTGTACCTCAACACGTTTTCGCAGACGATCGCGCCGTCGATCCGCGTCGGGTATCTGGTGCTGCCGGAGAAGTTGCTGCCCGAGTTTGACCGGCGGCTGGGGTTCTATTCCTGCACGGTGCCGGTGTTCGAGCAGTACGTGCTTGCCGAGCTTTTGCAGAGCGGCAATTTCGAGCGCCATCTCAATCGCGTCCGCCGCCGCCGGCGCGCCGAGTGAAAAAAAGATTGCATTTCCGCCGAAAAACCGCCATAATGGAGAAAAGACGATCACCCGAAGGAGCATCCCTATGAGAAAGTTTTGGAAAGCCGCGACCGCGCTGGCGCTGCTCGCCGCGCTGAGCGTGCCGACGCTCGCCGCGTCGTCGCCGTCGCTGAACAATTTCAAAGTGATCGCGAAATACGCGGAGGGGAAGTTCAAGGACGTGGCGCCCGAAGCGTGGTACGCCCAAAGCGTCGCCACGGCGTACGAGCTGGGGCTCGTCAACGGCGTCGCGAACGACGAATTCCGTCCCGACGGCGAGCTGACGCTGGCGGAGACCGTCGCGCTGGCGTCGCGCATCTGCGACGTCTATCAGGGCGGCAGAGGAAGTTTCCGCCAGCAGTCGCCGTGGTATGAGGTCTACGTGGCCTACGCCGAAAAGGCGGGCATCGTCGCGGAGGGCGAATACGCCGACTACACCGCGCCGGCAACGCGCGCGCAGTTCGCCGCGATCATGGCGAAGGCGCTGCCGCCGGTCGCGCTGGAGCAGATCAACCGCGTCGAGTCCCTGCCCGACGTGGCGGCGGACGCGCCCTACGCCGCGGCGGTGCTGACGCTGTACGGCGCGGGGGTGCTGAACGGCAACGACGAGTACGGCACGTTCGAGCCGGACGACCGCATCCTCCGCAGCGAGGGCGCGGCGATCGTCACGCGCATGGTAAACACGACGCTGCGCAGCCGGTTCGTCCTGCGGACGCGCGGCGAGGCGGGGAACGTCCCGCTCGTCTCGCCGGAAAACGGCGATACCGGGGTCTCGCTGACGGGCAGCATCGTTGTGATCTTCCCCGAGCCGGTCATGCCGGCGGACGGCAGCAAACTCAACACCACCGAGCTTGTGCGGCAGTTCTCGCTGCGGCGCGGCAGCCTGAACGGCGAGCCGATGCCGTTCACGGCGAAGATCAGCGACGACCGCTGCCGGATCGAGGTCATCCCGGTCGGCAAGATGCGCGGTCTGGCGCAGTACTACTTTACGATGTACGCGGGCTTCCGCGGCGACAGCGGGCAGAAGATGGGACAGATCTCCATCGTGTTCACGACGCGCGCCGCCGCCGACGCCGTTGTCATCACGCCCGAGACCAACACGAAAAACAACAACATCAGCACCTGCCCCGAATTCAAATTCAACAACGATCTGACGCAGCCGGACGGCAGCGAACTGACGACCGCGTATCTCAGCGAGAATATCCACCTGCATCTGGCGAGCGAGAAGGGCAGGATCCTGCCCATCACCGCGCAGTATAATCAGACCACGAAGACGATCCGCATCACGCCGACGAACCTGCTGTGGGACGACACGACGTTCTTCGTCGACATCCCCGCGGGCACGCTGCGCTCGTCGAACGGACTGCTGGAGCGTTACACGCTCACGTTCACCACAAGCACGGTCGGCTCGACCAGCAAAACGACGTTCGACTCCGCGCGGCCGTGGCTGAACACGCTGAACGCGCAGGTCGCGGGGAAATACGCCGACCTGAAGTTCCAGCCGAACACCACGACGTACGAACTGGAGGCGGCGGTCGGCGACGAGGTGACGATCTCCGGCTCGGCGACGACCAGCGGCGGCGACGTGCTGATCGCCGCGTATCACGACGCGCTGGAGTGCGAGGAGCTGCAGCCGCTGACCTTGACGAAGAGCATCACGTTCACCTATCATCCGGACGATCCGCTTTCGCCGACGCACGTCGTGCTGATCGCGCGTCCGAAGACCGGCAGCGAAAAGCTGGTGACGCGCTACGTCGTCGACCTGAAGAAAAAGAAATAAGCGCCGATAAAAACCCGACAGCTTACGATGTCGGGTTTTTCGTCGCGCCGAAAAAGCTCCCCCT
>JAFSXP010000060.1 GCA_017443965.1 Oscillospiraceae bacterium | reverse complement strand
AGGTAGAGCAGCGGACTGAAAATCCGTCTGTCGCTGGTTCAATTCCGGCCGGAGGCACCAATTTGCGGGTGTAGCTCATCTGGTAGAGCGCCACCTTGCCAAGGTGGAGGTAGCGAGTTCGAGCCTCGTCACCCGCTCCAATAGGGAACGCGCCGCGTTCCCTATAATCATCGGTGCCATGGCCAAGTGGTAAGGCAAAGGTCTGCAAAACCTTTATTCCCCAGTTCCAATCTGGGTGGCACCTCCATGAAAAAACAGTGATTTGTCTTCGGACAAATCACTGTTTTTTCAATGATGCGTTCCGCTGCGCGGAACGTGATGTGCACTTCGTGCGTGATGCTTGGCTTCGCCAAATGATGTGCGCTTCGCGCGTGAACGCATCACATCACTTTGCGGCAGCGCCGCAAAACATCACTGCGAGCAAAGCGAGCGGCATCATTTGCGCCGCACGGCGCAAACATCACTATTCCCCGATCATCCCGTACCGCTCTTTCAGCGTGAGGATCCGCAGGACGCTTTCGTTCAGGCGATCCTCGCGGATGCGGCCGCTCTGCACCGCGTCCAGCACGGCGTCGTACGCGGCGTGGAAATCGAGCGGCAGCAGGATCAGATCGCAGCCCGCCTCGACGGCGAGCACCGCCGCCTCCGCCGCGCCGTAGGTTTGCGTGATCGCGCCCATCTCCATCGAGTCCGTCACGACGACGCCGTCGTAGCCGAGCTCGCCGCGTAGTTTGTCTCGCACGATCGCGGGGGACAGCGTGGCGGGCAGTCCGTCGTCCGTCACGCCGCGCATCGTGATGTGCGCGACCATGACGGTGTCGCAGTTTTCAAAATTTTCGCGAAACGGGATAAGCTCGCAGTCGAGCAGTTCATCCCACGTCTTGTCCACCGCCACGAAGCCCGTGTGCGTGTCGCTTTTGGTGTCGCCGTGGCCGGGGAAGTGCTTGATCGAGCCGATGATCCCGTGCGCGTGCAGACCGTCCAGGTAGGCGCGTACCATCTGCGACACGGCGGCGGGCTCGTCGCCGAACGCGCGGCTGCCGATCACGGGATTGTCGGGGTTGGTGTTGACGTCCGCGACGGGCGCGAAGTCCATGTTGAAGCCGTATTCGCGCAGATAGCCGCCGATGGCGTCCGCCGCGGCATAGGCGTTTTCCGGCGTCTCCAGCGACAGCGTGCTCTCAAAGCGCGGCACGTCGAACGCTGGATTATTTGCCAGCCGCGCGACGAGACCGCCCTCTTCGTCCACGGCGAGGATCGGCGCGACGGCGCAGGCGGCGGCAAGCTCGGCGTTCAGCGCGGCGGTCTGCCCGGGCGTGACGATATTCTGCGCGAACAGCGCGAAGCCGCCGACGGGATACGCCTTGACCGCCTCACGCAAAGCGTCCGTGACCTCGGTCTTCGCCGCGCCGTCGAGCTGCTCGGGGCGGATGATGAAAAGCTGCGCGACCTTGTCCGCGTCGGACATCTCCGCCAGCAGCTTCTCCGCCGCCGTTTTCTCCGGCTCCGCTGCGGGTTCGGGCGCCGTCGGCTCGATGATGTGCAGGGTACGCGGCGGTTCGGGCTGCGGCTCTGCGACCGGCTCCGTCTGCGCGCCGCAGCCGGCGAGCAGCAGACAGGTAAGCAGCAGCGCTGCGACGCGCCTCATACGGCCTCCCTGACCGCGCGGACATAACGCGCTGCCAGCGCCGAAAGCGCGGCTTCGTCCCGGGCGGCGATCAGCTTGCGGTCGGCGAGACACGAGCCCACGCCCGCGCCGCAGTAGCCCGCCTTCAGATACGACGCGATCGTTTCGGCGTTTACGCCGCCCACCGCCAGAAATCGCATCCCTGCCAGCGGCGCTGCGATTGCTTTGACGTACAATGGAAGAAAGGCGTCCGCCGGGAAGATCTTCACAAAATCCGCGCCCGCGCTCGCGGCAGCAGCCGCCTCGGTCGGCGTCAGCGCGCCGGGGATGGAAACGGCGCCCAACTCCTTCGTGCGGCGTATGACCGCGGTGTCGGTGTTGGGCGAAATGATGTATTCGGCACCCGCGGCGATCGCCGCCTCGGCTTGCCTGACGGTCAGCACCGTACCTGCGCCGACGGAAAGCGCCTCGGGAAAGCGGCTGCAAAGCAGCGCGATTTCGGCGGCGGTCAGCTCGGCGGGAAAGGCGCCTGTTCGGTCGAACGGCAGCTCGATCAGCCGGATGCCGCTGCGAAGGAAAACCTCCGCGGCAAACAGCAGATCGTCGCCGTGTACGCCGCGCAGGATCGCAATAAGCTTTTCCTCTCGGATACGGCGATCCGTCTCTTTCATCGGTCGTCCTCCTTTCCGTGCAGCGCGCGGTATTTTCCGGGCGACATGCCGACCTCCCTGCGGAAGATGCCGCCGAAATACGAGGCGGTGTTGAAGCCCGTCATAGCGGCAATCTGCGCGGCGGGCAGATCGGTCTGCGCCAGCAGCTCCTTGGCGCGGCTGATGCGCCGCGCGTTGCGGTAGCGGATGATCGAAATGCCGGTTCGGCTGCGGAACAGGTGGCACATATAGTATTTGCTCACATGCAGCCGGGACGCCAGCTCGTCCAGCGTCAGCTTTTCGTCCAGCGTTTCATTGAGCACGCGGAACAGTTCGTCGATGATGAAATTGACGTCGCTGCTCTCCTGCGGCAGCCGCGCGCTGCGCAGGATCGAAACGACGCTGCGGATCAGATACAGCCGCTTTTGCAGATCGTCGCCGCATTCTCCGGAGAGCAGCGCGTCGAGCCGGCTGTCCACCAGCGCGACGTCCTCCGCTGTGATGTTCATGCAGCGGTAGCCGAAATCTGCGAAGATGCGGTCGATCACCGCCTGACCGTCGTCATATCCGGCAAGCTCCGCCGCATATTCCGCAGGATCGTAGCGGTCCCATTCTCCGTAAGGGTTTTTCGCTGCGCCGTCGTAGGCGCCCAGCTTGTTCACGACTCTTTTCAAATAGCTGCCCGGAGAGACCAGCCTTCCGGCGAGAATGTCCTCTTCCGTGACAAGCGCGGTCAGGATCTCGCGCGGACTGGCGTAGACCTCCTCCAGCGAATGCAGATACGCGCCGCGTCCGCGGTCGTAGACGATCAGGATCCCACCGTCCGTCTCCGCCGCGTCCGGGTAGGAAACGCTGTTTCGCTCATCGAGCAGCAGAAAGCCCTTCCACGTTTTGCCCTCGTCCTCGGAGAGCATCGCGGTCAGATTGTTTCGTCCGGTGAAGCGGTAATGGTTGAGCAGCAGGATCCTGCCCGAGCGCAGGCGGCGCAGATGGAAACGGGAATCCGGACCCTTCACGGCGCTTTGCGCGGCGGGCAGCCATGTGACGCCGCCGTCGTAGGAACGGCTTTCGGCGAGCCCGTTTTTGGTGCGAATCAGCATCCACAGCGCGCCGTCGCTGCCCTCCAGCACCATGTGCTCGTCAAAGCTGCGGTTTTTTACCTCCGGACCGCCGAGCCGCGTAAACGTTCTTCCGTTGTCGTTGGAGCTGCAGACGAACGGTCGCCGGTCGTCCGCGTCCGATACGCTGATGTGGCGGATGCAGTCCGACCAAACGGCAATGGGCAGCAGCCACTGGCCGCTGCGCAGCACGATGGGCTTGTTCATCATCACGTCATGCCCGACGGGGAACGGCGCGCTGAATTGCAGCGCGTCCGCGTCCGGCTCGTCGCAGACGGCTGCCCAGACGGTGTGCCTCGGCATGACAGACCAGAAAAACCACAGCCGCTCCTGCGGATCGATCCACAGACACGGATCGTAGCACCGCGCGTCCTCTCCGGCGTAGGCGACTGCGGCGGGGTCGATCCAGCGCGCGCCGTCGTCGGAATACGTCAGCACGCAGTAGTTGCCGTACTGCTCCTTGACGCCGCCGGAATAGAATGCGACAAACTGCCGCCCGCGCCGTGTCTGCGCAACGCCGGGAACGCCCTGCCAAACCCGGCATTGCGGCGCAAAACGCCGCAGGGCTTCCTGATCTGTTATCAGCATAGAATCACCTCTATTTCTGAATATACAGGAAGTTCTGCGACGATAATGTCGGAAAATTGCGTTTTTAATACCCCTGCGGATTGTTTTTCTGCCAGTTCCACGTATCGCGGCACATATCCTCTAAGTTTCGTTTCGCCTTCCAGCCCAGCACCGTTTCCGCCTTTTTCGGGTCGGCGTAGACCGTGGCGAGGTCGCCGGGGCGGCGGGGATCGATCACATAGGGGATCTCCACGCCGCTTACGCGCGAAAACGTCTTCACCATGTCCAGCACGCTGTAGCCGTTGCCCGTGCCGAGATTGAAGACCTCGCAGCCGGTGTGCTTCTCCGCGTAGCGGATCGCGTCCAGATGCCCCTGCGCCAGATCGACCACATGGATGTAGTCGCGCACGCCGGTGCCGTCGGGCGTGTCGTAGTCGTCGCCGAACACGTGCAGCTTTTCCAGCTTGCCCACCGCCACCTGCGCGATGTAGGGCATCAGGTTGTTGGGGATGCCGTTCGGATTCTCGCCGATGCGGCCGCTCTCGTGCGCGCCGATGGGGTTGAAGTACCGCAGCAGCACCACGGAAAGCTCCGGATCGGCGGCACACGCGCCCTTGAGGATCTGCTCGATCATGTATTTCGTCCAGCCGTAGGGGTTCGAGCAGTTGCCGGTCGGCGTCGTCTCCGTCAGCGGCGCGGGCTGATCGCCGTATACCGTCGCGGACGACGAGAAGACAAAGCGCTTCACGCCGTGCCTCGCCATCGTCTCCAGCACCGTCAGCGTGGAGTCGAGGTTGTTGCGGTAGTAGCGCAGCGGCTCGCGGCACGATTCGCCGACCGCCTTCAGTCCGGCGAAGTGGATCACGCCGTCGATCTTGTGCGTGCGGAAAATCGCGTCGGTCGCCTCGCGGTCGCACAGATCCGCCTCGATGCAGACCGGCTTCTTACCGGTGATCTCCTCGATGCGCTCGAGCACCTTAGGCGAGCTGTTGGCAAAGTTGTCCGCAATGACGACGTCAACACCCGCATCGAGCAGGCAGACTGCGGTGTGGCTGCCGATATATCCGGCGCCGCCGGTGAGCAGAATGGTCATGAAAAGCTACCCCTTTCCGATTCGCTTCTTTGCTCCAGTATAGCACGGAACGCAGGCGCGGTCAATCGCGCTGCGGACACGGGTATTGCGTTTTGCGTCTTTACTTTTTTTGCCGGTTTGTT
>JAFSXP010000059.1 GCA_017443965.1 Oscillospiraceae bacterium | reverse complement strand
TTCCGCAAGCTGACGGATGAGGAATTGCAAAAGGTCGTTGCACTGATCAACAACAGACCGCGCAAGCGTCTCGGTTGGCGTACCCCCAATGAAGTCTTTTTTGATAATTCAGGTGTTGCACTTGCTTGACAATCTGCCCTGGCGCGAAGCGCCTGAAGGGGTGAACGCCGCAACATCGAAAATGCGTCGCTCTCACGCTTTCGACGAACTGCCATGTTCACCCACTCCGCCCAGTGTGCGCACTGGACACCTCTCCCAGAGGGAGAGGTTTTGCCGCCTGCTAAAAATACAGATGCAGAATCCACATCAGACGTGCCGGCCTCCCCGAAGGGCACTTTGGACAACGTAGCAGATTCTGCACCTGAACTGATGATACCCGATTTTTACAAATAATGCAACTCCCGTTTGCAGGGCGCGACGACCCCTGTCAAGACCGACATGGGTAACACTTTGTCCAAGCACATGGGTAACACTTTTGACACGCTCTGCGCGGGCGTTTGAAAATTCATGTTGACATTGACCGCGGAAACCGATATAATAGGCAGGCACGCGGGAGTGCTGGAATAGGTAGACAGGCAGGCTTGAGGTGCCTGTGTCCAACCATAGACGTGTGGGTTCAAGTCCCATCTCCCGCACCAAAAGGCGGTACACGCATCGGCGCGTACCGCCTTTTGGCGCATTTTTGACGCGGGACTTGAAAAGCGGCGCCGTTTCCTGTATAATGTTAACATAATCAATTCAGCGAGGTGCGCTTATGGAACGGAAATTCATTCTGACCTGCGGTTCTACGGTCGATATGCCGTACGAATATATTGTGGAGCAGCGCGAGATCCCCGTCATCTATTATACCTATCAGATGAACGGCAAGGTCTGTGTGGACAACATGGATAACCCCAAGGGCTCTTTGGACGAGTTCTATCAGGCGATCAAGGACGGCGCGCTGCCGTCGACGTCGCAGATCAACGTCGACGCCTACCTGCAGTTCTTCCGCGAGCAGGCGAAGAATGGCCCCGTGCTGCACATCGCGTTCGGCTCGGGTATGTCGTCTTCCGTCAACAATGCGATGACCGCCGCCGAGATGCTCAAGGAGGAAGACCCGACCGCCGACGTTCACGTGGTCGATTCGCTGGGCTCCTCGTCCGGCTACGGCCTGCTCGTTGACGAAGCCGCCGACCGCCGCGATCAGGGCATGACGCGCGACGAGGTCGAGCAGTGGGTGCTCTCCGTGCGCAACACGGTGCACCACCAGTTTTATTCCACCGATCTGACGATGTTCCGCCGCGGCGGGCGCGTGTCCGGCCCGGCGGCAGCCATCGCCACGATCCTCAATATCTGCCCGATCATGCACCTGAACGCCGAGGGGCGCATCATCGCCTACGGCAAGGTGCGCGGCAAGAAAAACGCCCAACTGGAGACCGTCCGCACGGTCGAGGAGCACATCCAAAACGGGCACGATTACAGCGGCAAGATCTTCATCTGCAATTCGCACTGCATCGAGGACGCCGAGTCCACCGCGGCGCTTCTGCGCGAGCGGTTCCCGAAGGCGGATATCCGCATCTACGACATCGGCACCATCATCGGCTGCCACACCGGCTTCGGTACGGTCGCCGTATTCTTCTTTGGTGATGAAAGGGGTATGGAGTAATGGTTTACAATCCGTTTGCGGCATTCGGCGCCGCTGCGGGCGGCACGGCTGCCGCGGCAGTGATCGGCTTTTTCGTCTACATGCTGCTGTATCTTCTCGTCATGGCTTACGGCGTCGCCTGCTACGTGCTGGAGTCGCTCGGTCTTTTCACGGTCGCGAGACGCCGTAAACTGCGCCTGTACGGCCTGGCGTGGGTGCCGGTCGCGAACTACTGGCTGCTCGGTCAGATCGGCGATCACTACCGCCAGACCGTGAAAGGGAAGAAGTCCAACCTGCGCGTCTGGCTGCTGGTGCTCAGCATCGTCACGGGCGTTATGGCGATCATCACGTCCATCGCGGCGCCGATCGCGGCGCTCGTGATCGCAAGCGCCGAGTCGGGCGATCCGAAGATCTGGACGACCGTCGGCATTTCTGTGATCCTGTTCGGCATTACGGCCGTGTTCGTGATCGTGCTCGCGGTGCTTGAATTCATCGCGTACCACCGCCTGTACGTCTCGTGCCGTCCCGGCGTCTCCACGACGTACACGGTGCTGTCGATCCTGTTCCCGGTCGTCATCCCGTTCTTCGTGTTCGTCTGCCGCAGGTATGACGACGGCATGATCCCGCTCGTCGAGGAGGGGGAGGGCGAAACGTTTACGCCGGAACCGTCTGCGACCGAAGCGCCCGTGGTCGACGCGGAGATCGTCGAGGAAACACCCGCCGAGCCGGAAACGCCCGCGGAGCCGACCGAACCGACAGAATAACGAAAACATCAAAAACACCGCTGCGATACAGCGGTGTTTTGGGGCAAATAAACTGCCGGAAAAATCCGGCAGGGTACTTGACGCGGGCGCAGCGATGTGATAAAATGGAACTCCATAATGCGGAAAAATCGGCACCTTATACCTTGCCGATTTTCTACCGCCAGTATACACGCCCGTTTCCGCGATTGCAAGAGGGGAAAACGGATTTGTTACAACCGCGCCGGGCGTATCGCGAATGAGAGAAATAACACAGGATCAAAAGAAAGGCTGTGATGTAACCCTATGGCGATGGTAAAGGATGTCATGTACGGCAAAACATCGAGAAAATGTTATGCCAAGCAGAAGGACGTCATCGAGATCCCGAACCTGCTCCGCATCCAGAAGGATTCCTATGAATGGTTCCTGAACGAGGGGATGCACGAGGTCTTCCGCGACGTGGACACGATCACGGACTACACCGGCAACCTGGAGCTGAGTTTCCTGGATTTCAGCATGGACGAGCCGCCCAAGTACACCGTGGAGGAGTGCAAGGAGCGCGACGCGACCTATGCCAAGCCCATCAAGGTCAAGGTGCGTCTTCGCGCCAAGCGCGTGGACAAGGACACCGGCGAGGCGACCGACGAGATCAAGGAACAGTGGATCTTCATGGGCGACTTCCCGCTGATGACCAACGGCGGTACGTTCGTCATCAACGGCGCGGAGCGAGTCATCGTTTCGCAGATCGTCCGCAGCCCGGGCATGTACTTTGCCGACGAAGTCGACAAAGCGGATCAGCATACCTACACCGCCACGGTCATCCCGTACCGCGGCGCGTGGCTGGAGTATGAGACCGACCAGTCCGGCGCGTTCTACGTCCGCATCGACAAAAACCGCAAGATCCCCATCACGTGCCTGATCCGTGCACTCGGCGTCGAGACCGACGACGAGATCCTCGCCCTGTACGGCGACGACGCCCGCATCAAGGCGACGCTGGAAAAGGATACGGAAAAGACGCGCGAAGGCTCTCTGCTGGAGATCTACCGCAAACTGCGTCCCGGCGAGCCGCCCACGGTGGACAACGCCGAGTCGTATCTGTTCTCGCTGCTGTTCGACGCGCGCCGCTACGATGTGTCCCGCGTCGGACGCTATAAGTTCAATAAGAAGCTCGACATCAGGGCGCGTCTGAACGGACGCACGCTCGCCGCGCCGGTCATGGATCCGATGACGGGCGAGGTGCTGGCGATGCCCGGCGAGACCATCTCGCGCGAAAAGGCGCACGAGCTTTCCGACAAGGGCGTCAACGAGGCGGTCATCGACCTCGACGGCACGCAGGTCAAGATCTTCTCGAACGGCATGGTCGACATGGCGAAGTTCGTCGACTTCGATCCGAAGCAGTACGGCGTGCGCGAGAAGGTCCGCTTCGAGGTGCTGCGCGAAATGCTCGACACCGTCGAGCCCGACGGCTGGGAAGCCGCCATTGAGGAGCGCCGCTACGATCTGACGCCGAAGTTCATCACGAAAGAGGACATCCTTGCCTCGATCAACTATCTGAACTGCGTGGCGGTCGGCGTCGGCGTGACCGACGATATCGACCATCTCGGCAACCGCCGCCTGCGCTGCGTGGGCGAGCTGCTGCAGAACCAGTTCCGCGTGGGCTTCACGCGGCTCGAGCGCGTCATCCGCGAGCGCATGACCGTGCAGGATATGTCCGCCGTGACGGCGCAGAGCCTCATCAATATCCGTCCGGTGACCGCGGTCATCAAGGAGTTCTTCGGCTCCAGCCCCCTCAGCCAGTTCATGGATCAGAACAACCCGCTTGCCGAGCTGACGCACAAGCGCCGTCTCAGCGCGCTGGGTCCCGGCGGTCTGTCGCGTGAGCGCGCTTCGTTCGACGTCCGAGACGTGCACTACAGTCACTACGGTCGTATGTGCCCGATCGAGACGCCCGAAGGTCCGAACATCGGTCTGATCAACTATCTGGCGACCTACGCCAAGATCAACGAATACGGCTTTGTCGAGGCGCCCTACCGCAAGGTGGAGAAGATCTACGGCAAGGACGGCAAATACGTCGCCAGCCGCGTCACGGACGAGGTCGAGTACATGACCGCCGACACGGAAGACG
>JAFSXP010000058.1 GCA_017443965.1 Oscillospiraceae bacterium | reverse complement strand
GGTGACCTGAACGCCGCGCCTGCCGGAGCGCCGGGCGTTGACAAAGGCCGCGGCGGAGGTGTAACCGTAGGCAATGGTTGCGCCGATGGTGTTGACGTCCACGATCCAGCCGATGGCGGAGCGTCCCAGAAACGGGATCGGCAGCGAGACCAGAAGCAGCAGCAGGATCGCGTTTTTCGGCGCGCCGTGGCGGTTGAGTTTGGCAAGCGGCTGCGGCAGCATGTCGTCGCGCGCCATGGCGTAGATCAGGCGGCTCGCCGCGGTGGCGTTGCCGACAAGACCGGTGATGATGGCGGCGGCGGCAGCCACGCCCAGCACGGCAAGTCCGACGCCGCCCGCGGCGCGGTACACGCCGTAGAACGTCGGCAGACCCTCCACGCGGCTGTATTCGCCGAGGTGCTGCAGATACTCATACCAGTTTTTCGCGCCCTCGGGCTGCGCGGACGCGCCGAGCAGCGCCAGCAGGATATACGCGGCGGCGGCGCTGACCAGCGCGATCAGCAGGATGCGCAGTCCCTTTTTCGGCGAGAATTTGAACTCCTCGACCGAGTGGGAGACCGACTCGAACCCCGCGAACGCCCACGGCGCGAGAAAGACGATCAGCAAAATGCCAAGCCCCGGCTTGTGATCCGGCGAATAAAGCGGCTGCAGGTCGGGCACGACGCCGCCGGTCTGCGGACCTAAGAACGCCGCGGCGAAGCCGAACAGCACGCCGCCCAGCAGCAAAAACGCCAGCACGGTCTGCACGAGGCCGGTCGTCCGGCAACCGCGCAGGCAGAGCGGCAAAAACACCAGCTCCGCCGCCAGCGAGATCAGCACCTCGCCGACGTACACGTCGTAGCCGGCGATGGAGTAGAGCTTGCCGAACTGCAGCAGGTCGCCGAAGATGTTGCGGAAGATCAGCGGGATGGCGGTGGCGTTCGCCCAGATGATGGCGAGATACACCAGCCCCATGAACCACGCCGAGAGAAAGCCGTGGTCGGTGCCGAACAGCCGCTTGGAATAGGTGAACGTGCCGCCCGCGTCGGGGTGGCGGTTCATCAGGTAGGTGTAGTTGACGCCGATCAGCATCATGACCGCCGTGCCGACGGCGATGCCCAGCACCGTGCCCAGCGGACCGGCGATGGGCAAAAACGTCGTGCCGGGCATGACGAACGAGCCCCAGCCGACGCTGCAGCCGAACGCCAGCGCCCAGACCGCCAGCGGAGACAGCTTGCGAATAAGCCGCGAGGAACCCTGTGTATTGTCCATGACTTACCCTCCCTGCTTTTCGGACAGGATCTTTTCGATGACCGAGCGGATCGTGTCCGGATCGATGGGCTTGGAGACGTAGCCGTCCATGCCCGCCTCCAGCACCTCGTTGGCGTCCTCCTGATAGGCGTTCGCCGTGACGGCGATGATCGGCACGGACGCCTTCGCCGCGTCGGGCAGCGCGCGGATGGCGGCGGTCGCCTCGTAGCCGTTCATCACGGGCATCTGCACGTCCATCAGGATGAGATCGTACGTGCCCTGCGCCGCCGCGGTGTATTTCTCCACCGCCTGCGCGCCGTTTTCCGCCTGCTCGACCGTCCAGCCCTCGCTGGTCAGCAGCAGTTCGGCGATCTCGCGGTTTATTTCGTTATCGTCGACCAGCAGGATGTGCAGCGCCTTGCCGATATGCCCGTGCCCGTCGCGCGTGGACGCGACCGCCTGCAGCGGCAGGCGCACGGTGAACACGGTCTCGCCGTCCGCGGCGGAGCGCACGTC
Source organism: Oscillospiraceae bacterium (assembly GCA_017443965.1). Classification (GTDB taxonomy): domain Bacteria; phylum Bacillota; class Clostridia; order Oscillospirales; family Oscillospiraceae; genus RGIG3566. Next base: position 18,886 of record JAFSXP010000058.1, on the reverse strand, counting down.
GACCGAGCCGCCGACGTAGTCCACGAACGATTTGGCGACGACCATGCCCAGCCCCGCGCCGGGCAGCGACTCGCCCAGATTGTCCGACCAGACCTCCGCCTCGAAGATGCGCGGCAGCACGTCCGGCGGGATCTGCATGCCGCGGCTCCGCACGCGGAACGCGAACGTCGGCGCCTCCTCCTGCGCCATGTCCAGATGCACGCTGCCGCCCTCGTCGGCGAAATAGCAGGCGTTTTCCAGCAAGCGCCCCAGCACCATCTGCAGCCGCTGCGGGTCGCACATGACGGTCGTATCGCGCAGACCGGACACGTCCGTCACGACCTCTATCTTCTTTTCCGCCCACAAGGCGGTCACGTTCTTCTTGATCTTCTCCGCCAGCGCGGGAAGCTCCACCGCCTCGGGCGCGAGCGTCAGCTTACCGCTGTCGATTAAACTCATGGACAGCAGATCGTCCATCAGGGAAAGCAGCCGTCTGCCGGACACGTCCACCTTGTCCAGATATTCGCGCAGCTTCGCGGGATCGTCCTCGCTCTTGGCAAGTCCCGCGAAGCCGAGGATGCCGTTCATCGGCGTGCGCAGACCGTGCGAGATGTGCGTGAAAAACCGCGTCCGCGCCTGGTTGGCGCGCACGGCGTCGGCAAGCGCGTCGGCAAGCTGCTTGCCGCGCGCCGACTGCTCCTCCTGCGCCTGCGTGGAGTCCGACAGCAGCATCAGATAGAACTTCGCCGCGCTGTCGATGCGGTAGAACACGAAATGCTTCCAGTGCGTCTTGCCGTCGATCAAAAACGGCGCGTCGACCTGATAGACCTTATTTTCCGCCAGCGCCTTGTCGATAACCGAAAGCCGCAGCGGATTGGGGCCGTCGGGCGTTTCGCCGCCTTTTTGCTGCGCGGGCAGGATGTAGTTGAAGTACAGCGATTCGTAGCTGTCCTCGTCGACCGGCGGCAGCAGCATGCCGGTCTTTTTATCGTCGTTGCTGATGACCTTGCGGTATCTGCCGTCCGACAGGTACGCGATGCGGTCGTATTCGTCCATCAGCACGTCTTCTAAAAGCGCGCGGTGCACGATCTGCTCGTCATACGGACGCTCGACGACCGTCGCCACCACGTCGCCCGTGACCGGCAGCGCGGTCATCGTCGCCTCCAGCCGGACGTACGCCGACGCGCCGCCGGGACGCCGCGTCAGCACGATCTCGGTGATGCGCGTCTGCCCGTCCGCGTAGCGGCGCAGAAGCTCGTCGCGGCGGAACGCGCTGTGTGCGCCCCAGTCGGGATCGTCGCTGACGATCATGCCGCTTCGCGCCTCGTACAGCTCACTGTACGTGCGGTGCGCGTGATCCGCCTCGGTCAGCTCCGTGCCGGCGCGGTCTTCGACCTCATCCTTCGTCAGGTTGACAAGGAACACCGCGAACGCGTCGCGCGACAGCGTGCCGAGACGGCTCTTCATCTCCTCGTACCGCTGCGACAGCAGACGGTCGGTCTGCCGGATGTGCCCGATGATCGAATACATCACCGTCAGCAGCAGGAAGACGAAGATACTGCCGCCCAGTAGGATCGCCGCGATCAGCAGCGTGCCGATGCCGCTGACGGCGACGCCTAAGTAGGCGAACAGGAAGAAGATCAGCAGCAGCAGCGGCACGATCAGCAGCGCACGCTTGCCGCTTTTGTCCATCTCCATGCTCGATTTGACGAACTTGCCGTAGCGGATGATGTTGTAGACCATCAGCGCGGCGCCGGCGTAGATCATGATGTCGGTCAAGAGTTGCAGTGTATCCAAGGCAATACCTCCCTCCCGGGTAGTCGTATAAACAGTATAATATCCATTTATCACTTTATCATATTTTTGCATACAGTACAAGCAAGAAATAAAACGCACCGCGCGGGTGCGTTTTACTTTTGTCTGTATTCCCACAGCGCGTAGTCGCTGTATTTCCCGGCGGTGTCGCGCAGAAATGCGTACACCCGGTCGCGCAGGTCCTGCTGCCGCGCCTTTGGCGGCAGCGCGGGATCGGGCAGGATCGGATCGCTGACGTAGATCGTGCGCTTGACCTTGCGGAGCCGTCCCTTCCGATACGTCATGCAGTAGGCGAACACCGGCGCATCCCATTTGGCGGGGTAGTAGAACGACGACGCGGGGAACGGGCGGATGAACGTGCAGTACGGCCAGATGTGCGCCTCGGGATAGATGCCGATATGCCGCCCGCGGTCGTATTCCGCCTTGACCGCCGCCACGAACGGCTTCATGCCGCTCGCCTCGTTCGGCACGGCGACCGCGCCGAGCATCTGCACGACCGTGCGCAGCCCGCGGATCGAAAATGCGTCCGCGCCCGCCAGAATGCTCCCGCGGCGCGGGGGCGACAGCACGGCGGGCGTGTAGGCGTCGAAAAACGCGGTGTGATTGCCGTAGAGGAAGCACGCGTGCGGATACCGCGCGAGCTTTTCGCGCCCGACGATCTTCACGCCGGACACCACGCGGTGCAGAAACCACACGATCGGCAGCGCGACGGCGTACAGCGCCGCCGAAGCCACGTGCCAGAGCTTCCCGTGGGTGTAAGGATAGTCGCCGCCGACCTTCACCGTGCTGAAATCCGTGCCCGCGAAATCGTCGTGCACCGGATCGGTGTAATAGATCACTTTTTCAGGCGCCATGTGCCGTCTCCCTCAACATCTTCTCCATCGCCGCCATGCAGGCGTCGAGGCGGTAGACGGCCGCCGACGCGGCGCATTTGTCCTCGTACGCCCGCAGTTTCGCGGGATCGTTTTTCAGCGTGTCGATCCACCTGTCCAGCACCCGCGCCAAGTCCGCCGCGTCGCGGTGACGGAAGATGCAACTCTCGTCTGCGGCGAAGTGCGACGTCGCAGCCAGCGGCGAGTCGGAGACGATCGTCACCTTGCCGCAGACCAGCGCCTCCAGGCAGGCGATGCCCTCCAGCTCCATCTCGGCGGGGTGGACGTACAGGTCGCAGGCGTTCAGCACGTCGACCAGCTCTTTGCGGTCGAAAAGCCGCATGATCGGCGGATTCGGCAGCTTTTCGCCGAGGCGGCGCAGCCGCGCCTCCCACGTGCCCTGCCCCGCGAGGATCAACTGTATCTCATCGCGGTAACGGCTCATCGCCGCCGCGCGCAAAAGCGTGTCCTGCGACTTTTCGCGCGCATAGCGCCCGATGCTCAGGATCACGATCTTGTCGCCCCACGCCGCCGGTCGCGGCGTTTCGCGCCGCTGCACGTCGCCTCGCACGCCGTTGGAGATCACGCGCCCGACGGTCTCGCGGCCGATCTCGCGCTCGAACAGGTCGCGGATGAACTGCGTGGGATAGTGGATGCAGTCCACGTGGCGGTAAAAGCTCTGATACATCACCTTGTAGCACACGTGCCCGACGGCGCGGCTGTCCGCCATGCCGACGTAGGACGTGATATTCTCCGCCTGCGCGTGGAACCCCGCCGTCACGGGGATGCCGCGGCGCTTCGCCTCGTGCAGGACGGCGACGCCCAGCGCGAACGGGATCATAATATGCACGATATCCGCGCCCGAAAGCGCCGATGCGATCACGTCGCGCTGCGGACGCGCCAGCGTCACGCCGACGCTTGCCACGTAGCCGTTCAGCGGCCCGAGGTTCAGGTTCGGCACGACGTACCAGCCGTCCTGTCCGCTGCGGTACTGATCGGCGCACAGCACGCGCACGGTATGTCCCGCCGCTTTCAGCGCGCGGATCAGGTTCATGGCGGCGACGGTAGTGCCGTTGTTTTCCTCGCCCAGCACGTCGCTGACAACAGTGATGACCATAGCGTTCTCCCGTTACAAATTCTTCCATGTCACATTATAGCGGTTCGCGTCGACGGACGCAAGCAAAATATATCAAAATTTTGATATTTTTCGCTCCTTGCAAACCGCCGCCGTCTGCGGTAAACTGGTCGTAGAGGTCAGAGATCAGAGGTCAGATGCCGGATGTCAGAGGTCAGTAGGGGCGACCATCGGTCGCCCGCCGCGTCCCCCGTCCCGCCGCAGCGAAAAGCTCCCCCTCCGGGGTAGCGAAGCGGCGCCGCGGGAGTGAATGACATGCCGGTGGCATGTCAGAGCCGCGGCGTGACCGAGCGAGCCGCGAGACGCTGGCGCGAAGCGCCTGAGGGGGTGAACGCCGCAGTACGATACTGCTGTGTCACCCACTCCGCCCAGTGTGCGCACTGGGCACCTCTCCCAAAGGGAGAGGTTTTGGTGCGGCGCAGACTTGAAAGTTTCTGCCCTTGTAGGGCGCGACGACTCGGTGCGCCGAAAAATGATGATTTTACGCTTCGCGTCATGAATTGGCTTCGCCATGATTTCTCGCTTCGCTCCGTGAATTGAATTGCGCCCTCATGCCCCGCAGGGCAATTCATGACCGCAGGTCAATTCATGCACACCGTGCAATTCACGCGCCGACAGGCGCAATTCATTTAAGGAGAATCACCATGAACGACGGGACGCTCAGGCGCGAGGATTACGAGGAGCCGGCATGCCTGCTGTGTATGCGGCAGGGCGCGGAGCCGATCCCCCTCGCCCGCGTGATCGAAAAACTGGACGAGCACTTCCACCACAAGCGCTTCGCCGAGGCGGAGCGCCACCTGCTGTACTGGCTGACCGAGGCGGAGTCGTCGGGCGACCTGCGCGGGCAGTTCGCGCTGCAAAACGAGCTGATGGGCTTCTACCGCAAGCAGGGCGAAAAAGACAAGGCGATCGCCCGCGCAAAGGCGGCGGTCGCGCTGATCGACGCGCTCGGAAACGGCGGCAGCATCGGCGCGGCGACGGCGTACGTCAACGTCGCCACGGTCTACCAGAATTTCGATATGCCGGAAGACGCCCTGCCGTGGTTCCGGAAGGCGCTGCCGATCTACGAACAATCACTCGCGCCGGACGACAAGCGGCTCGGCGCGCTGTATAATAACTGCGGGCTGACGCTGGCGTCGCTCGGGCGCTTTGCCGAGGCGAAAGCGTCGTACGAAAAGGCGCTCAGCGTGATGGAGCGCGCGGAGCACGGCAAGCCCGAGATGGCGATGACGTACCTCAACATGGCGGACGCGCTGACCGCCGAACTCGGCGCGGAGGCGGCGGAAAAGCCGGTGCAGGCGTATCTCGACCGCGCGTATGAACTCATCTGCGACGAAGACGCCCCGCGCGACGGCTACTACGCCTTCGTGTGCGAAAAATGCGCCGCGTCGTTCGGGTACTACGGCTGCTTCCTGCAGGAGGCGGAATTGACGAAGAGAGCGAGGGAGATCGTTGAAGGGACTTGAACTCTGCCGTGATTTCTATGAGGAATACGGCGTGCCGATGCTGAAGGAATTTTCCGACGTGCCGATGGCGGTCGGCATGCTCGGCGGCGGCAGCGAATGCCTCGGCTACGACGACGAGACGTCGCAGGACCACGATTTTGCGCCCGGCTTCTGCGTCTTTCTGCCGGACGAGCAGACCGTCGACCGCCGCACGGCGTTTTTATTAGAGCGCGCCTACGCCAAACTGCCGAAGGAGTACGGCGGCGTGAAACGCGCGATGCTCGATCCCGTGGGCGGCGCGCGGCAGGGCATTTTCCGTCTGACCGAGTATTTCGGCGAAAAACTGGGCACGGCGGACGGCTCGCTGACCGACGCGCAGTGGTTTTCCCTGCCGCAGCAGGCGCTTTTAGAGGCAACGAACGGCGAGGTCTGGCGCGACGACACCGGCGCGCTGACGGCGCTGCGGCGGCGGCTCGCGTACTATCCCGAGGACGTGCGGCGCAAAAAGCTGGCGGGGCATCTGCTGCTGATGGCGCAGTCCGGGCAGTACAATTTCACCCGCTGCCTCAGCCACGGCGAGGTCGGCGCGGCGCAGTTGGCGGCGGCGGAATTCGTGAAAAACGCGATCTCGGCGGCGTTCTTGCTGGAGCGGCGCTACGAGCCTTATTACAAGTGGGCGTTTCGCGCCATGCGCGAGCTGCCGCAGCTGCGCACGATGGAGCAGCCGCTTGTCTATCTCCTCTCCACAGGCGCGGAGGGGGAACAGGCGGAGGAAAAGCAGATGATGATCGAGGCGGTCGCCTCGACGGTCATCGACGTTTTACAAACACAAGAGCTGACAAAGGCGGTCTGCGGCGATCTGGAGAAGCACGCCTACTCGGTCAACGACGCGGTCCGCGACCCCGCCGTGCGCAATCTGCATATTCTCGCTGCGGTTTGACAAAGCCCCGAAAATGTGATATAAAGAATCGGTAAATACAACGTTATTTTTTCAAAACGAGGTGCTGTCCCATGTATGAAAAAGAACTGGCGGTCGTCGACCGCAACGCAGCGCGGATCAACAGTATTTCCGACAAGATCTGGGATCTGGCGGAACTGCCGTACTGCGAGTATGAGTCCTCTGCGCTGCTGCAGTCCGAACTGGAAAAAGAGGGCTTCAAGATCACGCGCAACGTGGCGGACATCCCCACGGCGTTCACCGCGACCTACGGCAGCGGCAGCCCGAAAATGGGCATCCTTGCCGAGTTCGACGCGCTTCCCGATCTTTCGCAGGAGGCGAACGTGACCGAGCCGCGTCCCCGCGCCGGCACGAATAACGGCCACGGCTGCGGACACCATCTGTTCGCGGGCGGCTCGTTCGGCGCGGCGCTGGCGGTCAAGGCGCACATCGACGCGACGGGCAAGGGCAGCGTCACGCTGTTCGGCTGTCCCGCCGAGGAAGGCGGCGCTGGCAAGGTGTTCATGGCGCGCAAGCACGTCTTCAACGACACCGACGCGATCGTGTCGTGGCATCCCGAAAAGATGTATATGCCGCGCACGCGACCGTCGCTGGCGAACATCATGGTGGACTACGCGTTCAAGGGTCTGGCGGCGCACGCCGGCGGCAGCCCGCAGAAGGGACGCAGCGCGCTGGACGCGGTGACGCTGATGAACGTCGGCGCGAACTTCCTGCGTGAGCATATGGACCTGACCAGCCGCATCCACTACGCCGTCATCGACACCGGCGGCGAGGCGCCCAACATCGTGCAGTCGCACGCGAAGGTGCGCTATCTGATCCGCGCCGTCACCAGCGAGGACGTGCGCATTTTGCGCGAGCGCGTGGACCGCATCGCGCAGGGCGCGGCGATGATGACCGACACCGAGGTCACCGCCACGGTCCTGACCGCGTATTCCAACCTCATCACCATCCCGACGCTGCAGCAGACGGCGTACGAGATGATGAAGGACATCCCCGTCCCCGTCCCGACCGAAGACGAACTGGCGTTCGGCAGGGCGCTGCGTGAGACGATGCCGCTGACCGCCGAGGAGAAGAAGGACAGCGTCTACGCCACCGAGGTGCTCGTCCCCGCGCCCCCGAAGCCGCACGGCGGCTCGACCGACACCAGCGACGTCAGTTGGAACTGCCCGACGCTGCAACTGCACATCGGCACGTGGGTCAAGGGCACGCCCGGCCACAGTTGGCAGATGGTCGCGCAGGGCAAGAGCAGCTACGCCCACAAGGCGACGGTGTACGCCTCCAAGGCGGTCGCCGCCACGATCATGCGCGTGATGGACGAGCCGGAGCGGCTGGCGAAGATCAAGGCGGAACACGCCGAACGCGCCGTCGGCGGCTACGTCTGCCCCATCCCCGACGACATCCAGCCTCCGATCCCCGAAAGAAAGTAAAGAATGATAACCCGCCCCTTGCCACCGGCAAGGGGCGTTGTGTTTACTCCTTCACTATTCACTAAAAAACGACTCTCCCGTCCTTCGGGAGAGTCATTTTTCAAAGCCTTCTACCAGCCAATCAATCTTGACATTCAGCCCCTGCGCGCAGATCGCCAGCTCGTAATCCGTCACAAATCGGTCGCCCGTCTCGATCTTGCTGATCGCCTCGCGCTCAATGACCACGTCGTGCGTCTGCATCCGCGCCGCGAGATCGCTCTGCGTCAGCCGCAGCGCCGTCCGCGCCTGATGGATCCGTTCGCCGCAGACATTGTGTTTCCCCTTGTAGTCATAAATTTTCAAAGTCGATTCCTCCGCTTTCGACTTGACAATACCATTAGATTTGTTGTATTTTGTAATAAAGATTTACATGATGTAATAAAAATATACAAGGGGAGCCGTAAATATGGAGGATTATTCACAAATTCCGCAGGACAAAATGACAACCTGTTTCAAGTGCGGCAAGCCGATCCCGAAAAAGAAACGTTCGTGTCCGTATTGCAGCGCACGGCAGCCGGGCAAGATCGGCTGCCTCGGCGCGGTCGGGATCGCGGTCGGGGTTCTGTTGCTTCTTTTTATCATCCTCATTATCGTTGTTGTATCGACCGCCGAACGGACAGACCCCACGGAGCAGCCTGCGACAACGCAAACTGCGGAAACTCCGCAGCCCGAGGAATCGACCGTCGCCGAGCCGGAGCCTGCACCCGCGCCGGAGCAGGAACCCGCGCCCGAACCCGAACCCGAGCCAGCTCACGAGCCGGAACCCGAACAGGAACCGGTGGAGGAAAAACCGTCGTTTGACCGCGAAGCATGCGAAGAGATCGACTATAAGGCGTTTTTGCGAAACCCAGACGATCACCTCGACACGCCCGTCAAAGCAACGGTAAAGATCGTCCAAATCATGGACGGCGGGATATTTGACCGCAACACCAAGTATTACAGATGTTACGGCTATGATGCAGCGCAGGAATACTTCCCCGAAGATTATGACAAAGAATTCCTGATCTACGATCAGCGCGGAGACGGCGCGATAAAGCTATTGGACGATGATGTGATCGTTGTGTACGGCACGTTCCGCGGCGCGGAGCAGGTGAGGCGCGCGCTGACAAGGACAAACGACGAAGTGCTGACGATCAACATGAAAGACTGTGACTTGTTGGAAAGCGACGATTGATCGCGCCAAATACATAAACGGAGGAAAACATCATGAAGAAAACCGGAAAAATCCTGATCGCGGTACTGCTGATCGCCGTGCTGGCTGTGACCGCCATCGCATCGACAGGCTCGAAAAAGGCAGAGCTGTTCTACCGTGACATCAAGCTTACGCTGAACGGACAGTCCGTCACACCGAAGGACGCGAACGGGAACGTCGTGGAGCCGTTCATTATTGACGGCACGACCTATCTGCCCGTTCGCGCGGTGTCGGATGCGCTCGGTCTCAACGTCGAATGGGACAGCGCCACAAGCACGGTAAAGTTGACCGAAAAGGGTTACGCCGACGCATCGAAATACAGCCGCACCAACCCCGCCCCCACCGGAACAGCGCAAACGTTTACTGTATCAAATTATACGAACGAGTACACCGCGACTGCCGTTGTCAATTCTGTGGAACGCGGCGACGCGGCATGGCAAAAGATCAAAGCCGCGAATATGTTCAACGATCAGCCGGACGCCGGCAAAGAATACATCCTTGCAAACGTATCGATAACGCTTGTGTCGTCGAAAAATGATTCTGCGGTCTCTTTCGCCACTTAGGATTTGACAGCGTTCTCCGGATCGAACGCCGAGTATTCTCGCGCTTCCGTCGTAGAGCCCGAGCCGGTGTTAAGTGGAAAGCTGTTCCCCGGAGCCACCAGCACAGGGTACTGCGTGTTTTTGGTCGATCAGAACGACGAGCATCCGAAATTCGTGATCGGTGAAGATTATCGAGGAAACGGCGGCGTGTGGTTTGCCCTTGAGTAACATGTTCCTGCAGCAAACCCGCCCCTTGCCGACGGCAAGGGGCGGGTTGCTGTAATTGCGATTTTGCGCCGTACCAAAGCCTTCCCCTTGAGGGGAAGGTGCCCAGTGCGCACACTGGGCGGATGAGGTGGAGCTGATTGCGAGAGCGTTTTCAAAAAAGGGAACATCTCATTTACGAAGGCTTGACACCTCATCAGTCGCTTCGCGACAGCTTCCCCTCAAGGGGAAGCCTTTGGAGCGCCCGTTCCGCAGCAAAAAAAGACCTCCCGGTCGGGAGGTCTTTTTATACGGCTTATGCTTATTCGGGCTTCTCCTCCGCAGCGGCTTCGACCGCTTCGGTGGCCTGCTCGGCAGCAGCCTCAACAGCCTCGGTCGCTTCCTCGGCAGCGGGTGCAACCGCTTCCGCGACCTTCTCGACCTGATTCTCGACAGCCTCGGCGACGTCACAGGCATTCGCAACGCCCAGCATCACGACGGCTTTCTTCAGATAGCCGAGGTAGATGATGTACTGGACGATGCTCAGCACGGCGGCGATCAGCGCGATGACGGCGGCAGCCGTCTCGGCGTTCGGGACGAAGATCGTGATGATGTTCGCGATCAGCACCAGCACGTTGACGCAGATGATGAGCTTCAGGATGCCGTTGCCGCGGGCGGCGACCTCATCGTTGTTCAGCTTCTTGGCAAGGCTCATGATGCCGCTGATCACGAAGATGGTGCTGACCAGGTTGGCAGCGCTCTGCAGCGTGGTGAAGATGTCCTTAACGGACTCGTTGCTGATGAACGTCCCGATCACGCTTGCGACCAGACCGGCAAGCACGGCGTACAGCGCGTACTTGAACTGCGGCTCGTCTCTGCCGGCGGTGGAAAGACCGACGATGCAGATGATCAGCGCGATGATGCTGAGGACGCTGGCGGCGATGCCGAAGATCGCAACGCCCGCGAGTGAGGCGACCGCACCGCCCATGGACTCCGCAGCGGCGCTGGCGGCAGCGGCGAGCGTCATGATTGCCGTAACGAGCAGGCAGAGCGCGGCGATCAGCCCAAGGATCTCAGACGTACGGATTCTCTTTACGCCGGTATAGGCATTCGGGAATTGCATAGATTCATTTCTCCTTTCATTGGATCGGTCAATTTGCGGCGTATGCCGCCCGATACATCTATTGTACGGGAATCATTTGGAAATTACAAGCATTTTTTCACGATTTTCCGAATTTTATACGGCTTTCCATACACTTTCCCGCAGCTCGAACGGTTTGAGCTTCTCGTGCGTGACGCCCGACGCCATCCACTGCGCGCCGGTCCTCGTCTCGCCGTCCATCGTATAGCGCGTCTGCGCGTCTAGAACGGGGCAGACCGTCGCGGTCTTCTGCAAGATCTGCTGCGGCACGGTCAGCACGCGCACCTCGCGCAGCGCCTCGTCGCTGTATTGCAGCGCGAGCAGCGTCTTCGTGTCGCACAGGATGCGCCCGACGGCTCCTTGCCAGAACGCACGGTCGCGCTTCCACTCCTCCACGCAGTCGCGGAAGAACGCGAAGTCCCCGTCCGACAGCGCGGTCAGATCGCAGCTGAACGCAGGGATGCCGCCCGTCAGAAACGCCTTGTAATAACTGCGCCGCACGGCGCGCACGTCCTGCCACGTGGAGTCGTTGCAGGCAAAGAGCTTGTCCGTCTTGCCGGTGTAGTCCGGCTGGAAATCCTGCGCCGAACGCGCCACCACCCAGCGCTCGATCGCCTGCGGCGCAAGGCGCAGCATCGTCTCGCGCACGATGCGCAGCCCGTGGTACGGGCTCTGGTTGTCACTGAGCCAGAAGCTGTCATACTCGCGCAGATCGGCGAGCGTCATGCGCATGCCGCCCGACGCGCAGCCCTCCAGATAAATGCCGGGGAAGCGTTCGCGCAGCGCGGCGAGATACGCGGCGCAGCCCGCGTGGAACGCGGTGAACGCCGTGCCCGACGGATCGAAGTCCACGTCCTGATTGAAGTCGAACTTCAAAAACGTCGCGTGGTACTTCTCGACCAGCGCGCAGGTCGTGTCCAGCAGATACCGCCGCGCATTTGCGTCGGCGAAGTTGAGGAAGATCTTGCCCTGCCGCTCGAAGAAGTACTCGGGATGCTCCGCGACGATCCTTGCCGCGGGGCTCGCCGTCTCCGCCTCCAGCCAGAAGCCGAAGCCCATGCCCGCCGCGCGGACCGCCCCGGAGATCTCCGCAAGCCGCCCGTCCAGCGCGCCGTCGGGACGCTCCTCCCAGTCGCCGCGCGTCGTCGTCCAGTTCGCGCGCGGACCGTACCAGCCCGCGTCGACCGTGAAATACTCCGCGCCGAGCGCCTTCGCGCGTTCGATCTGCGCCAGCACGCCGTCCGCCGTCAGCTTGTCAAAGCGGTACAGCCACGTGTTATACAGCACCGGCAGCTCGCGCCGCGGCATGTTGCGATTCAGCCACGCGTGCAGCTTGTGACAGTCGAGATCGCGCTTGCAGGTGAATGCATAGTACAGCACGTCCGGCAGCCGGAGCGTCCCGCCCGGTGCGACGGTCAGCCGCGTCTGCCGCGGATCGAGCCCCAGCTCCACGCCGATGCGCTGTTTGCCGCCGGGTGCGCCCTCACGCGTCGCCGTGATCTCCCACGCGCCCGTTGCAAACAGATGATACACGACGCCGCGTCCCGTCTGCTCATTCCACAGCGCCGCCATCGGCGCTGCGCCGAACGCGCGCCGCATCTGCGGGCAGCGCACCGATATACCGGTATGAAGCGGCTGCCACGCGCCGACGCTCTCGGCAAGCTGCACGTTCGTCTGCGCGTAGACCTCGTATTCCCCGCCCGGCAGCACGAACCGCGATAAAAGACACCCGACCTCGATCGGCGCGTCCGACGTATTCTTGAGCGCCGAACTTTGCAGGCAGACGCCGTTTTCGTCCGTCTCGCGCGTGATCTCCAAACGATAGCCGCCGCCGTCATAGCGGTATCCCGTTTCCGTCTCCGTGACCTCGCCCGCGGGCGCGCCGAAGCTGCCCGTCACACGCCACAGATTTTCCGCACGTTCCATGCGATCCCCTCCGTTTCTCCTCCTATCTTGCCACGTTTCCCGCGAAAAAGCAAGGGCGCAATATGTCGCATCGCGACGTTTGACAACCCCCTTTGCGGTGTGGTAAAATACGGCTGACGGGAGCATGCGCTCCCGCACACCGAAAAGGAGGCATTTTCATGAGTTCGTTCAAGAAGTATCTCGCGGAGTTCATCGGCACGTGCGTGCTGGTGCTGTTCGCCTGCGGCGCCGCCGTCGTGACGGGCTGCGGCATGGAGCCGACCGGCTACCTGACCACGGCGCTGGCGTTCGGTCTGGTGATCGTCGCCATGGCGTACTCGATCGGCAACGTGTCCGGCTGCCACATCAACCCGGCGGTCTCGCTCGCCATGCTGGTCTCGGGCAAGATGTCCTTCAAGGACTTCGTCGGCTACGTGATCGCGCAGGTCGCGGGCGCTACTGCGGGCGCGGCGATCCTGTCGGCGTTCGTCGGCTCGGAGACCGGTCTCGGCACCAACATGCCGCAGGACGGCGTCACCGTCGCCATGGCGCTGGTGATCGAGGTCATCCTGACCTTCGTGTTCGTCATCACCATCCTGGGCGTGACGTCCAAGAAGGAAAACAGCAGCATCGCGGGCGTCGTCATCGGCCTTGCGCTGACGCTGGTGCATATCCTGGGCATCGCGTTCACCGGCACATCCGTCAACCCGGCGCGGAGCCTCGGCCCGGCACTGATCGTCGGCGGCGCGCCGCTGGAAAACGTGTGGATCTTCATCGTGGCGCCGCTGGTCGGCGGCGTGCTCGCGGCGCTGGTCTACAAGTTCCTCGCCCCCGAAAAGAAGAAATAAAAGGCACACAAAAACGACCTGCCTCCGGCAGGTCGTTTTTCTACTTCTTCACTCTTTGCTATTCCTTCTGATGTAAAAAGAGATGATACCCGATGGGTATCATCTCTTTTTGGTGGACGATAAGGGACTCGCTTTGCTGCGGCAAAGCCACGGCGGTTGCGACGTGCCACCGGCACGTCGCCAAGAGCCGCCTTTCGAGTACCTTCTTATTCCAAAAAACAGCCCCGCCGTTGGCGGGACTGTTTTTTGGTGGACGATAAGGGACTCGAACCCCTGACCCCCTGCACGTCAAGCAGGTGCTCTAGCCAGCTGAGCTAACCGTCCGGATGCATTCGCTATTATACGAAACATCCGCGCGGTTGTCAAGCATTTTTTAACTCTCCGCCAGCATTTCCACGTACCACGCCGTCAGCGCGTCGGAGACCTTGCCGTAGGATTCGACGCCCTCCTCCTGCGCGAACGTCTTGAGATACGTGTCGTTGACGGTCTGCGCCGCGTCCTGCACCTTGCCCTCGTAGGGCTTATAGTGCGCGTTCGCGCCCAGCAGATCCGCCTGCACCCGCGGCGAAAGCGTCTGCCACACGGCGGACGCGGTCTGCGGATCCGCCTCGTACAGCGCGTTGTAGCAGTGCAGGAACGCCGTGAATTCGCCCGAATAGCGGTAGCGCACGTCAGAAGACGCCGCGCAGGCGAGATACGCGATGAAATTCGCGTCCGCCTCCTGATTGACGCCGATGCGATGGGCGCGCTCGTGGCAGATGGTGTGCGGCAGCGCCGCGCCGTAGGTGCCCGGATTGACGCACGCCTCCGCCGTGAACGGCACGAAAATGCCGGTCGTGCCGGTGTAGCTGAACGCCTCGCCCAGCAGCAGCGGCTTGACCTTGACCGCCTCGTCCGGGATGCAGTCGTACCGCTCGGCGATCGCCTTGAAGCCCTCGTCCGACGCGGCGGCAAGCGACGGGATATCGCCCGGATCGACCGTGCCCTCTGCGTTTCTCGGCACCTCGTCGGCGAGCGCGGACGCCTTTTGCCCGTACCATGCGGCGGCGTTCGCCAGCCGCGCGACGGACGGCGTGCGCACGGTGAGTATCTGCTCGGTCTTCGTCGGCAGGAACTGCCCCGCGCCCCAGACCGCGACGAACAGCAGCGCGGCAAAACACACGCCCCACAGCACGCCGGTCAGCCAGCGGACGATCTTCACTTTTTTGATATCGTGGATCAGCGACACGATCGCCCAGACGGTCAGCAGCACGACGATCGCCTGCCAGACCGGGAACGGCAGCACGCCCGTGACGGCGCCGATGACGCCAAGTGCCTTGCCCGTCAGATCGGGATACCACGGCAGGATGATCTGCGGCAGCTGCGAAGCGGCGGCGCACAGCAGCGCGGCGACGAACAGCATGACCGCGGACGAGATCACACGCCCGACGTTTTTCATGGCGCAACCTCCTTTTTGTCTATTGTACCACGATACGAATGTCATTTCCACACAAAAAGTTGCACGTTTTCGTGCAACTTTTGCCGATTTGCCGCTATGGGTGAAGGAGGGATCGATATGCAATCGACGGAACACTACGCGCTCAACCTGTTTGAGGGCAGCGATCACGTGCTGGCGGAGAATTTCAACGCCAACACGGAGATCATCGACGCGGAGCTTGCGAAAAAGATCCGCGGTGAAAGCTACACGTACACCGGCAGCGGAGAGAAGCTCAAGGTCTTCTCGTTCTCCTCGCAGCCGCTTTTCGTGGTGCTTTCGGCGACCGGCAGCGGGGACCCCGTCCCCATGGGCTTCGGCGTATACGGCAACAACGGCGTACTGGTTCACAACGGCACCAGCAATCTTGTCACCCGCCAGCGCTGCACCTGGAGCGGCAGCACGTTGACGTTCGACATCCGCGGCAGCGGCGTTGACGCCGCCAACATCTTCAACGCCAACGGAACGGAATACCGCGTCACGGCGCTGCTGGCGTAAGCCGCCGGAAGCCGGAGGGCAGAGTTAATACGCCGCACCAAGGCTCCCTTGTGCAAAGGGAGCTGTCAGCCGGTACGGCTGACTGAGGGATTGTTGCTTTGGATTTACAGTTAACTGCGCTGTCCGTGGCTGCTGAATAGTACGATGATCGGCAAGACAATCCCTCCGTCATTTGCTTCGCAAATGCCACCTCCCTTTACACAAGGGAGGCTTTCGCCCGACACAAAGAAATCCCGCACCCCCGAGGGGGTGCGGGACTTTTGTTGCTTGACTCAGATCACATTGTCCATGCGATCCGCATCACGCTTCGCAATTACACGTTGTCGTTGGACTCGATGATCGCGATGTTGGTGATGACCTTGTCGTTGGCGTCAGCGTTCAGCTTATCCTTGTCGAGCGCGACAACGATGGTCTTCGCAGCCGTGCCGGCGGGATAGTAAGCGCTGATGGTGCTCACGGTCAGAGCCTTGGTCGTGGTGTTGTACATCGCGACGGGCACATCCGACGTGACGGAGTAGGCAGTGTCATCGTCGAAGGTGATGACGCCGTTGGTGTAGACACCGGTGTAGACATGGTCGCCATCCTGCTTGAAGTCAACATAGTCTTCCTGATACTGGGCCTGCAGGAGCGTCAGGCTGGTGACGATGCCGTTCGCATCGACCTTGTAGCCGGTCGCAACCGTGATAGTGCCGGCAGCCAGGTTGTTGTTGTAGTAGTCCTGATCGACGTTCAGCGTCTTGACCTCGCCGTTCACAACTGCCTTGACCTGACGGTAGGCGCTGTTCTGCGTGGTACGAGCCGCATCCTGCGCGGTCGGGAACAGGACGACCATATCGGTCGTGGTAGCGCCGGTGTCGATATCGGCATCACGCACGCCGAGGAAGTAGATGATGGAAGCAGCCTCGCCGTTCTTGGCATAGCCGGCCATGGTCGCGCCGTTGCCGATGACCGACGGAACAGCCTTGATGCCGGTGTAGACCGTGTAGGTGGAGACTTCATCCTGATCGACAGTCTCAACGACGAAGACCGTGCTGTCGTTCGCAGTGGCGCCGCCAACGTTGACCGTGCCGGACTTGTACAGGAAGTTCTGCGCAGCGGGATACGTGCCGGCGGGCTGAGACAGGTTGTACTTGCCGTCGCTGCGGATGGTGTAAGCACGAACCTCGCCCACGAGGCCGGAGTAGTCGGCATAGGTCTCAACGACCTTGATGGTGCCGTCGGTGAACAGCAGGCGAGCCTTCCACTGGTTGTCGTTGGCGAACTCGCCGGAGTTGCCCGCCGCCATGACATACGCGAAGGTGTTGGAAGCAACAGCCTCAACATAGATCACGTTGCCGTTGGGATCCAGATAGATGGTGATGTCGCTGTCGTATGCGCCGTAATCAGCATCGAGCGCGGTGTTGCCGGCAGCAACCTTGTACGCAGTGCTGTCAACCGTGACGTCGGACAGAGCGCCGTCAACCGTGGTGATGCCCTTCTGCGTGCCGGAGACCGAGGTGGTCTTCTCGACAGTCTGCAGCTTGTTGGCAGCGAACGTGTAGACGACGACCGCATCCTTGTCAGCCGCAGTGATCGCGGTGGTGGCGATGGTGCAGGTCACGCCGCCGGTGGTGCCGTTCTCGAGTTCAGCGGCAGCAGCGTTGCGGTGCGCAGCGGTGTACGGAGTCAGCTTGACGAACGCGTCACGGGTGACGTCGCCGTTGCTGTCCTTCTGCTCCGCCCAAGCCTGGGCAACGGTAGCAGCATAGTAGTTGATCTGCACGAAGGTGATCTCGAGGTTGTCGGTGTCGATGTAGACCTCGATCGTGTCGCCCACAACACCGATCTCCTCGGTGTCGCCGGACTTCATGTGGTCGATGACGAACTGCTCGGCAGCCGCATTCTCAACGCCGTCGATGAAGTAGAACACGTCATAGGCGCCGTTGCCTTCGAACTTGATCTTGCCGGTGTCGGTGTACAGGGTGCCGCCCAGAACGGTGTCCTTGTAGGTCAGATCCGCAGCCTTGGCATACGGGCCGCCCACGAAGCCGGCGTCCTGATACGTCCACTGGTTGCCCAGTCTCTGGAAGTCGTCGGCAGCAGCGGGGGCGAGACGCAGGGTCGGGAACTTGACCTCGGCCAACTGCAGGAAGCCGTCAGCAGCGATGTTCTGCGCATCGTTCGGGCCGGCCTCGACCTTCTGAGCCTTGCTGTTGTTGTTGATCGTCACACCGCCGATGGTGATGGTGGACTGATTCTCGTACTCAACCGTGGTGGCCTGCAGAGCGTTGAGCATCATCTGCGCCGCATTGTCGCGGTTCAGCGGCTCGCCCATGGCGACCGTCAGGTTGTAGTTCTTGCCGACCAGGCCGGCCTTGGCAGCCGCGCTCAGGACGGAAGAAGCCCAAGTCGAACCCTTGAAGCCTTCGCTGTCGGCATTGTAGCCAAGAGCGCAGAGGAGCATCTTCGCAGCCTCAGTGCCGGTGACCTTGCCGTCCGGATCGAAGATCGTGGGGGACTTGCCGCTGATAATGCCTTCGTTGGCGCAGTAGGCAATGTAGCCCGCCGCCCAGTGGCTGGCAGAATCAGTGAATGCGCAAGCATTCTTGTAGAGATCGCCGACGTCTTCGCCTTCATTCATGATGTAGGCGACCATCTTGGCCATCTCAGCACGGGTGACGTCGCCCTCGGGCTTGAACGAGCCGTCGGGGTAGCCACCGATGACGCCGAGCGCAGTCAGCACGTCGACCGCTTCGGTCTTGGTGATGCTCTCAGCATCGGTGAACGCGGCATTGGCAGTGGAGATCAGGCCGAGAGCCATCACAACGCACAGGACCAGTGCCAGAACCTTCTTGAAGTTCTTCATTTGAGTTTCCTCCTTTTTAATTTGATTGACCGCCGCATAACTTTCGCCACGTAGCGATCATTATCATGGCATCATCATAATCGCGTTTTGCATAGATGTCAACAGGTTTGCATGTTTTGTAACACAAGCGTAACAATACGCCCGAATAACGCAAAGAACGTTCTTCCGGTCGGAAGGACGTTCTTTACATTTAATAATAGATCAGTCCGCCACGTAGGGCAGCAGCGCGATGTGACGCGCGCGCTTGATGGCGACGGTCAGCTGACGCTGATGTGCCGCGCAGGTGCCGGTCGTGCGGCGGGGCAGGATCTTGCCGCGCTCAGACAGATAGCGCTTCAGCTTCGCGGTGTCCTTATAGTCCACGTGCTCGACCTTGTCGACGCAGAAGCTGCACACCTTTTTCCGCTTGCGCGGACGTGCCTTGTCGGTAGTCATCATAACAGGATATCCTCCTTATAATCGATTGAGACGCGATCAGAAGGGACGCTGGTTGTCGTCCTCCTCCAGCATGGCGAAATCGCCGCCGGTGGGGGCTGCGGGCGCAGCGGGCGCCTGCGTCTCGAACGG
>JAFSXP010000057.1 GCA_017443965.1 Oscillospiraceae bacterium | reverse complement strand
GACTGCGTGTATTTGAGCGTGATCAGCGACACGATCAGATCGCGCGCGGCGCTGTCCGGCAGATCTTTGTTTGCGGTGACAATGTTTTGAAGCATCGCGCGGTCGATCCTCACGTCGTTGCGGCGCTGCTCGAACGTCACGCCGAAGACCTGCTTGCGCTCGACGGGGTCGGGCGTGTAGTCGGGGTCGATGCGCACGATATTATACTTGCCGCCGCGCTTTTCACGCAGGATCGAAAGCGCCTCGTCGGAATACCCCGGCGCGATCACGCCGTCGGAGACCTCGCGCTTAATGAGCCGCGCCGTCGCCGCGTCGCACGGATCGGACAGCGCCACCCAGTCGCCGAACGAGCACATCCTGTCCGCGCCTCTGGCGCGGGCGTAGGCGCATGCGAGCGGCGAATCATCGAGGTCGGGCACGTCGTCGACGAAGCACGCCTTTTTGAGGCGCTCCGGCAAAGCGATGCCGACCGCCGCCGACGTGGGGCTGACGTGCTTGAACGACGTCGCCGCGGGAAGAGAAAGCGCCGCCTTCAGCTCGCGGACGAGCTGCCACGCGTTGAGCGCGTCGAGAAAGTTGATATAGCCCGGTCTGCCGCCGAGGATCTCCACCGGCAGCTCGCCCCGCTCCATAAAGATGCGCGCGGGAAGCTGATTGGGGTTGCAGCCGTATTTCAGTTCAAACTCCTTCATGCCTGCTCTCCTCCGTTTTTGTTATATAGGCAGTCCTGCGCCGCGCCCGTTTTGAGATCGGTAAAGCGCACGAACAGCGAGATCTTATTGTTTTCGTCGAGCGCGTCCCAGACACGCTTTGCAAACGCCTTGCAGTCTCCCTCGATCTGTATTTTCTCCGGCTCGCCGGAAAACGGCGGCAGCGGATCGCCGTTTTGCGCGTAGGTGTGCAGGAAGTGCCCGACGCCCGCCTGCGCGGGATAGGAAAACGTCTGCCGCAGGCAGGCGGAGCCGACGGCGTCCGCGCTTTTGAGGATGCTCATTTTGTAGGAAAAGCCGCCCGACGCAAACTCCAGCACAGCGCTGATGCGCGGCGTGAAATTCGGCGCGTCCGGCTCGAACGTGCGCGTCTCAAGTGCGCTTTCCATCGTGCCGCCGACTTGAAGCGCGGCAAGGATCGTGTCGGTCTGGTCGCCGTTCGTGACGATCAGGCGGTTTTCATACGCGCACACGGCGCGATAGAGGATCAGGCTGGGATCGGTCACCTTCGTTTCGTCGAACGGCTCGGTCCACAGCGCGCCGTCTCGCAGCGCGAAGACGCGGTTGCGGGAATTGGTGCTCCTGCCCATGATGAAATAGGCGCTGACGGCGCAGTTGCCGTCCGCGGACGTGCCGACGACGATCCCGCGCCCGGGATACTCGTTGCCGCGCAGCAGTTCCGTAAGATCATAGATCGGATATGTTTCCATATATACCCTCCTTTTGCCGAAAAAGAGCGCACCGAAACTGCTTCGGTGCGCCCAGACGGTCGGCATGATCCCGCAAGCCCGCTCCCCTGTGGTAAGCCACATTCTCCGTCAGTCACGGGCCGCGTTTGGATTTGTAATTGTATTATATCACACTCCGCCGAAAAACGCAAGCTCCAGAAATTCCGCGGCGGCGTCATGCGCATTGCCGCCGATGACGAGATCGGCGGCGCGTTTGGCGCGCTCGATGGAATTGCCCATGGCGACGCCGAGCCCCGCGAAGCGCAGCATCTGCGTGTCGTTGTCGTTGTCGCCGAGGGCACAGACGTTTTCGGGCGTGAGGTCGTGCCGCTCGCAGAGCATCCGCAGCGCCGTGCGCTTGTCCGCGCCGCGCGGCACCAGTTCCAGACCGGTCGCGTCGACGCGGAACGTGTCCAGCTCGGGATACTCCCGCGCTGCCATCGCCTCGTAGGCGGGAAACAGCGCCGGGTCGCCGAGCTGCACGCCGACGCTCAGCGCGTCGCCGCCGTCCGCCGCCATGTCGGACAGCAGCGTCGGCAGGTCCGTGACGGGACGTCCGAACAGAGTATGACCGTTTCCGGACGCGATGTGAAGCGCCGTCAGCGCGTTGACGTAGACGATATTCTCGGGCGCGAAAAGCCGCGCGGCAAGCTGCGCCGCCCTGTCGCCGGGGATGGTCCTGCGCAGCAGGATATTGCCGTCACGGTCAGCGACGAGCGCGCCGTTCACGGCGATCAGGTACTGCGCGCGGCGCAGCACGGGATGCGGCTCATACGCGCGGTCGAGCGGCCGCCCCGTCGTCAGCGCGATCAGCATGCCGCGGTCCGAAAGCCGCTGTAGCACGTTTGCCGCACGGTCCGAGAGCGTGCCATCCGGCAGCAGCAGCGTGCCGTCGAGATCGAGCGCCAGCAGGCGGATCTTCGCGGCGCGTGATTTCAGGTCCATATCTTCCCCGTCCTTCCTGCCAAAGCGGAAAGCGCGCCCGTCCGAAGACGGGCGCGCAGGAATGCCGATCAGCCGAGTTTCGGCAGCGTGTCGCGGAACTTGGCAAGCTCCGCGTCGGTCGGGACGTAGTCGTCCATCTCACCGTTGTGGTATTTCTCGTATGCCACCATGTCGAAGTAGCCGGTGCCGGTCAGGCCGAAGACGATGGTCTTCTCCTCGCCGGTCTCCTTGCACTTGAGCGCCTCGTCGATGGCGACGCGGATGGCGTGGCTGCTCTCCGGCGCGGGCAGGATGCCCTCCACGCGGGCGAACTGCTCCGCCGCCTCGAACACCGCCGTCTGCGGCACGGAGGTCGCCTCCATCAGACCGTCGGCGTACAGCTGCGACAGGACGGGGCTCATGCCGTGGTAGCGCAGGCCGCCGGCGTGATTCGGAGCGGGGATGAAGTTCGAGCCGAGGGTATACATCTTCGCCAGCGGGCAGACCATGCCGGTGTCGCAGAAGTCGTAGGCGTAGACGCCGCGGGTAAAGCTGGGGCAGGAGGCGGGCTCCACGGCGATGATGCGGTAATCCGCTTCGCCGCGCAGCTTTTCGCCCATGAACGGGGCGATCAGGCCGCCGAGGTTGGAGCCGCCGCCGGCGCAGCCGATGATAATATCGGGCTTGATGCCGTATTTGTCCAGCGCCGCCTTGGTCTCAAGGCCGATCACGGACTGGTGCAGCAGCACCTGGTTGAGTACGCTGCCCAGCACGTAGCGGTAGCCGGGGTTCGACACGGCGACCTCCACGGCCTCACTGATGGCGCAGCCGAGGGAACCGGTGGTGCCGGGGTGCGCGGCAAGGATCTTTTTGCCGACTTCGGTGGTCTCTGAGGGGCTGGGAGTGACGGACGCGCCGTAAACGCGCATCACTTCACGACGGAAGGGCTTCTGCTCATAGCTGACCTTAACCATGAAGACCTTGCAGTCCAGATCGAAGTAAGAGCACGCCATGGAAAGTGCTGTGCCCCACTGGCCGGCGCCGGTCTCGGTGGTCACGCCCTTGAGGCCCTGCTTTTTCGCGTAGTAAGCCTGCGCGATGGCGGAGTTCAGCTTGTGGCTGCCGGAGGTGTTGTTGCCCTCAAATTTGTAGTAGATCTTCGCCGGGGTCTGCAACTTTTCTTCCAGACAGTAGGCGCGGACCAAGGGCGAGGGACGGTACATTTTGTAAAAATCGCGGATCTCCGCCGGGATCTCGATATAGGGGTTCGTGTTGTCCAGCTCCTGCGCCACCAGATCCGCGCAGAACACGCCGCCGAGCTCTTCGGCGGTCATCGGCTCATGCGTGCCGGGGTTCAGAAGGGGAGCGGGTTTGTTTTTCATGTCCGCGCGGACGTTGTACCAGGCGGTCGGCATCTCCTGCTCTTCAAGGTAGATCTTGTAGGGGATCTTCTGTTCTTTCATTTTCTTTTGCTCCTTTCAGGCGTTTTCGTGATGGGAGCGCGTTTGTTTTTTCTCCCATCCGGTTCGGGACAAAACAAAATCCTGTCCCGGCAAATGAAATTTGCGGGGACAGGAAGAACGTTCCTGCGGTGCCACCCTGCTTGACGATACGATCGCCCACTCTGCGCATACTCTAATATGCCGACGTTGTTTACGGAGTGCCTGCTCCGTCTTCCTTACTGCGCCACCGGCGGTTCGGGTCGCCCTCAAAAGCCCATTCGGTTTCGCTGTTCTCACCGCACTCTCACCGTCGGCGGCTCTCTGAGGGGAACGACACGAAACGTACTTACGCTTTCTCATCGGTTTAGGTGCATTATATACCTCTTTTTCGGAAAATGCAAGGGGTTTTTGATAAAAAAATCACAAAGTT
>JAFSXP010000056.1 GCA_017443965.1 Oscillospiraceae bacterium | reverse complement strand
GACGGGCTATGATATTATTTTCTTCTGGGTGTCGCGCATGATTTTCTCGGGCTGTGAACACATGAAGCAAGTCCCATTCCGTACGGTGCTGATTCACGGCCTTGTCCGCGACGACAAGGGACGCAAAATGTCCAAATCGCTCGGCAACGGCATCGATCCGCTGGAGATGGCGGAACAGTTCGGCGCCGACGCGCTGCGCTTCAACCTGATCACCGGCAACAGCCCCGGCAACGACATGCGCTTCTACACCGAAAAGTGCGAGGCGATGCGCAACTTTGCCAACAAGATCTGGAACGCCAGCCGCTACGTGATGATGAACCTCTCTGTCGACGAAAACGTGCTGCCGCCGCTTTCCGAGCTGGAGCTGGAGGACAAGTGGATCCTGTCGAAGCTGAACGATCTGATCCGCGAAGTGACGGACAACATGGACAGCTACGAGCTGGGCGTCGCCTCGGCAAAGGTGTACGATTTCATCTGGGATTCGTACTGCGACTGGTATATCGAACTGACGAAGGCGCGCCTGTACGGCGACGACGAGAAGGCGAAGCAGACCGCGCAGCGCGTGCTGGTGTACGTGCTCGATCAGATCCTGCGGCTGCTGCATCCGTTCATGCCGTTCATCACCGAGGAGATCTGGCAGGCGCTGCCGCACGAGGGTGATTTCCTGATGAAAGCCGCGTGGCCGGTCTGCGCTGACGCGCTGTGCTTCGCGGCGGAAAAGAACGCGCTCGATACCGTGATCGAGGCGATCCGCGCGATCCGCGCAAGACGCGCCGACATGAACGTGCCGCCGTCGAAGAAGGCGTCGCTATTTATCGTGTCGGAAAAGGCGGACGCGTTCTGTCAGAGCGTCGGCTTCATCGGACGCCTTGCGTACTCCGAGGACGTCAACGTGCTGCCCGATATGCCCGAGGGGCATGAGAAGATGGTCAGCGTCGTCACGTCGGACGCGAAGATCTATATCCCGCTCGATCAACTGATCAATTTCGAGCAGGAACGTCAGCGGATCGCAAAGGAGAAGGAAAAGGCGCAGAAGGAGATCGCCTGTTATTCCGGAAAACTGGCGAATGAGAACTTCGTCAGCCGTGCGCCGGAGGCGGTCGTCGCCGCCGAGCGCGCCAAGCTGGAAAAGGCGAAGGCGCTGCTCGCACAGCTCGAAGAGGACGAAAAGCGGTTAAATTCGTAACGCTTCGGTCTTTCGACGCGCTTTGCGCAATATCCCCGATATAATGGACACGCACCGTATGGTGCGTGTCTTTTTTTGAAAGGAAGGATCGGCGTGACAAGCTTTGTACAGGGACGGCGGCTGACGATCGCGCTCACCGGCGAGATCGATCATCACCGCGCCGCCGAGGTGATGCAGACGATCGGACAGAAGATCGCGGAGTATCTGCCGAAGGTCTGCGTGCTGGATTTCCGCGACGTGACGTTTATGGATTCCAGCGGCATCGCCGTGGTGATCCGCGCGCATCGGCGGATGCACGAGCTGGACGGCACCGTGCTGCTGCGGAACATCCCGCCGCAGCCGTGGAAGGTGCTTCACGCGGCGGGCGTGGAGCGGATCGCGGAAGTGGAAAGGAGCGTACCGGTGTGAAAAAGACGGAGAATTACATGCTGCTGGAGATCCCGAGCCGCAGCGCGAACGAATCGTTTTCCCGCAGTGCCGTCGCGGCGTTCGCGGCGCGTCTCGATCCGACGATGGAGGAGCTCGGCGATATCAAGACCGCCGTTTCGGAGGCGGTGACGAACTGCATCGTGCACGCCTATCCGAACGAGATCGGCGTGATCCAGATCAAGTGCAAGATTTTGAGCGGCAACGTATTGGATATTTCGATCAAGGATCACGGCTGCGGGATCGAGGATCTGTCCAAGGCGATGCGTCCGCTCTATACGACCGGCAGCGACGAGCGCAGCGGGATGGGCTTTACCATCATGGAGAGCTTTATGACTTCACTGAAGGTCACAAGCAAGGTCGGCAAGGGCACGACCGTACATATGAAGCGCAAGATCGTGGATCGGGGCGAAAAGCGTTGAACGAGCTATTCCGCCGCGCGAAAGGCGGGGACAAGAATGCGGCGGAACAGATATTGACGGAAAATACGGGGCTCGTCTGGTCGGTGGTGCGGCGGTTTCTCGGGCGCGGCACAGACGCGGACGATCTGTATCAGCTCGGCTGTATCGGCTTTCTGAAGGCGGTGGAGGGCTACGACGAAGCGTTCGGCACGCAGTTTTCCACCTACGCCGTGCCGAAGATCGCGGGGGAGATCCGCCGCTTTCTGCGCGACGACGGCGCGATCAAGGTCAGCCGCACGCTGAAAGAGCGCGCCGCATTGATCTGCGCGGTTCGTCAGCGATTGCAGGGAACGCTCGGCAGAGAGCCGACGCTTTCCGAGCTGTCTGCGGAAACGTCGCTGACAGCGGAGGAGATCGCCGGCGCGGAGACCGCCGTCAGCGCGGCGCAGTCTCTGCAGGAGAGCAGCGAAAGCGGCTTTTCGCCGGAGCAGTCGCTGTCCTCGGGAAACGGCGAAGATGACCTTTTGGACAAGCTGCTTTTGCGCGAGGCGCTCGACCGTCTGCCGGAGCGCGAGCGCATGATCATCTGCCTGCGATTTCTCCACGGACTGACGCAGGATAAGACGGCGCAGATCGTAAAGGTCTCGCAGGTACAGGTCAGCCGTCTGGAGCGAAAAGCGCTGCAGATCATGAGAACATATATAGTCGACAAATCGGAAAAAATAGTGTAAAATAGTGTCATCTCATACAGCGGGTGACACTATGGCATCGATAGACAGAAAACGCTTTCTTCTTTTGCGCAGGCAGATCATTGCCGGGCGCTTTCAAAACCTGAATCCGATGCAGCGCAGGGCCGTTCTGAAAACAGAAGGGCCCCTGCTGCTTTTGGCGGGCGCGGGCAGCGGCAAGACGACCGTGCTGATCCACAGAGTCGCCAATCTGCTGACGTTCGGCTGCGCCTACGAGTCGGACGAGATCCCCCCGTATATCACGGAGGACGACGTTGATTTTCTGGAAAACTATATAACTACCCATACGCCCGAGGACCGCGCAAGAGCCGAATCGCTCTGTGCGCTTCGTCCCGCGGAGCCGTGGAGCGTGATCGCGATCACGTTTACGAACAAAGCCGCCAATCAGCTCAAGGAACGGCTGGAAAACATGCTGGGCGCGTCGGCGCGCGACGTGTGGGCAATGACGTTCCACTCCGCCTGCTGCCGCATCCTGCGACGCGATATCGACCGCCTCGGCTACGACAAACGGTTCGTGATCTACGACGCTGCGGATTCCGCGAACGTGATCAAGCAGGCTCTTGCCGAACTGAATTTAGACGATAAGACCTTCCCGCTGCGCAGTGTGCTGAACGTCATCAGCAAGGCGAAGGACAAGATGCGCTCGCCGGAGGAGTTTCGTGACGATGCGGTGCAGACCGGCGATATCCGTCTGCTGAAGATCGCAGACATCTACGCGGTCTACCAGCAGAAGCTGACGCGCTCGAACGCGCTGGACTTTGACGACATCATCTTCCTGACGGTAAAGCTCCTGCAGGAAAACGAGGACATCCGCACGTTTTATCAGCGGAAATTCCGGTACGTGCTGATCGACGAGTATCAGGACACGAACCACATGCAGTACCTGCTGGCGTCTCTTCTTGCGGGCGGTTACGGCAATATCTGCGTCGTCGGAGACGACGATCAGAGTATCTACAAATTCCGCGGGGCGTCGATCGAGAACATATTGAGCTTTGAAGAGCAATACCCCGGCACGGAGCTGATCCGTCTGGAGCAGAACTACCGCTCGACTGTTTCGATCCTGAACGCGGCGAACGCCGTGATCGCCAACAACGTCGGGCGAAAGGGCAAGACGCTGTGGACGGAAAACGGCGAAGGGGAAAAGATCCGGGTCTACGAGGCGCTCACGGAGGAGGACGAGGCGATCTTCGCCGCCAACCGTGTGCTTCGCGCCGCGTCGGCAGGGACCTTCCGCGACTGTGCGATCCTCTACCGCACCAACGCGCAGTCGGCGGCGCTGGAGCGCGCTTTCCAGCGCGGCGGCATCCCGTACCGCATCATCGGCGGGCACCGATTCTTTGACCGCGCGGAGGTCAAGGATGTTCTGGCGTATCTCTATCTGATCAACGAGCACTCCGACGATTTCCATCTGCTTCGCATCGTGAACAACCCGCCGCGCGGGATCGGCGAAAAGACGATGGAGGTCGTACAGCGGCAGGCGAACGCTGCGCAGATCCCGCTGTATGACGTCCTGCGTGAATCGCGCGACTATCCGTCGCTCGACCGCGCTGCGGTCAAACTCAAGCAGTTTGCCGATCTGATCGAGGACTGCGAAAAACTGCTGGAGACGATGACGCTCGTGGAGTTCTACGACGAGATGCTTCGCCGCATCGGCTATTTGGATATGCTGCAGGCAAAGAACGACGTCGAGAGCATGACGCGCGCCGAAAACGTGCGCGAGCTGCGCTCGAGCATCGTGTCGTACATGGAAAGCGCCGACGAGGCGACGCTTGCGGGATTTTTGGAAGAGGTCTCGCTCTTTACGGACATTGAGCAGTACGACGCCGACGCAGACGCGGCGGTCATGATGACGATCCATTCGGCAAAGGGACTGGAATTCCCGCACGTCTGTATCGTCGGCATGGAGGAGGGACTGTTCCCGGGCGCCGCGTCGATGACCGATCCGTCTGAGTTGGAGGAGGAGCGGCGGCTTTGCTACGTCGCGATCACGCGCGCGAAAAAGACGCTTTCGATGTCCTTTGCCGACCGCCGGATGCTGTACGGCAGAACGACGTATAACCGCCCAAGCCGCTTTCTCTATGAACTGCCGGAGGACTGCACCGACGGCAAGCCGGAACGCCGCGCGAAAACACGCGAGTTTTTTGACGACGATTTCACGCAGCCGACCTATACGCCGCGCCCGACGCCGAGCTATCCGCAGAAGCGTCCGCAGATCGCCGCGAAGCCGAAACCGAAGCCGACAGTCAGCCTGAAGCTGAGCAAGGGCGACACGGTCCTGCACAAGGCGTTCGGCAAGGGACTTGTCCTGACCGTTCTGCCGATGGGCGGCGACGCGCTTCTGGAGATCGCGTTTGACAACGTCGGCACCAAGCGGCTGATGCTCAACACCGCCGCGCAGTTCATGACAAAGCAATAACGACTCGCGTCCCGCATAAGAATATGCGGGAGGTGCTGCCTTGAAACGCAGATTGCACAGAAAGCGCAGACTGACACTGCTTGTTTTTGCGCTGTTTCTGATCGGCGCCGCGCTGCTGGTGCGGTTACGTATGGTGCCGATCGTGCAGGAGCTTGCCCGCGCCCGTGTGACGAATGAAGCCGCCGGTGCGATCAACGCCGCGGTCGATCGCATGATGGATGAAAACGAGATCAATTACGACAAGATCGCATTTCTGGAAAAGGACGTGCAGGGCAACATCACGGCGATCAAGACGAATATGTCAGAGGTCAATCTGCTGCGCAGCGATATCCTCAGCGCGATCGACGATGAGATCAGCGAGCTGTCCGTGTCTGAGATCGGCGTGCCGCTCGGCAGCGTGCTGCTGCCGTCGCTGTTCGCGGGAAAGGGACCGTCGATCCCCGTGCGGATCATGGCGGTCACCGCCTCGGACGCATCTTTTACAAGTCGCTTCGCCGCGGCGGGCATCAATCAGACGCTGCACCGCATTTTGCTGCAGGTCAACGTGACGATGACGGTGCTGACGCCGCTCGGCACACAGCGCGTCACTGCGTCGTCGGAGCTGATCGCCGCGGAGACGGTCATTGTCGGCATGGTGCCGAGTACGTATCTGAACCGGGAAGTACAGAAGGAGAACACATAATGGATCCGAAACAAGAGATCGAAAGCCTGTCAAAGGAACTGGAGCACCACAATTATCAGTACTACGTTCTCGATGCGCCCGAGATCCAGGACTATGAATATGACCGGATGCTGCGCCGTCTGGAGGATCTGGAGCGGGAGTATCCGCAGTTTGCGTCTCCCGTCTCGCCGACGAAGCGCGTCGGCGGTCAGGCGATCGGGGAGTTTGCCAAGGTCGAACACGCCGTGCCGCTGGAGAGTTTACAGGACGTCTTCTCCTTCGCGGAGCTGGAGACGTTTGCGGACAGCGTGGCGGAAACAGTCGCTGATCCCGTCTACACGGTCGAACCGAAGGTGGACGGTCTGTCGGTCGCGCTGGAATACGTCGACGGCGTTTTTACGCGCGGTGCGACGCGCGGCGACGGACTGGTCGGCGAGGATGTGACCGAAAACCTCAAGACGATCCGTTCGATCCCGATGACGCTTGACGGCGCGCCGAAGCGGCTGATCGTGCGCGGCGAGGTGTTTATGCCGCGCAGCTCATTCGAGCGGCTGAACGCCGAACGCGAGGACGCAGGACAGCCGCTCTTTGCCAACCCCCGCAACGCGGCGGCGGGCTCGCTGCGGCAGCTCGATCCGAGGATCGCCGCGTCTCGCGGTCTTGATATCCTCGTCTTTAATCTCCAACTTGCCGACGGTGTGCCGTTTCAAAAGCACAGCGAAACGCTGGAATTCCTGCGCGAACTGAAATTCAAGGTGATCCCGTACACCGTCTGCTCCGAGATCGGCGCGATCGAGGCGAAGATCGACGAGATCAACGAAACACGGTATGATCTCTCCTACGATATTGACGGCGCAGTGCTGAAGCTCGACGATCTGCAGGAGCGTCAGCAGCTCGGCAGCACGGCGAAGTTCCCGCGCTGGGCGGCGGCGTATAAATATCCGCCCGAGATCAAGGAGACCGTCGTGCAGGACATCGTCGTACAGGTCGGCAGGACCGGCGTTCTGACGCCGAAGGCGGTCGTTTCGCCGGTGCATCTCGCCGGTACGACCGTGACGAATGCCACGCTGCACAATCAGGACTTGATCACGCAGAAGGACGTCCGCATCGGCGATACGGTCACGATCCGCAAGGCAGGGGAGATCATCCCCGAGATTTTGGAGGTCGTGCTCGCCAAACGTCCCGCGGGAACTGTTCCGTATCACCTGCCGACGACGTGCCCCGTCTGCGGCGCGCCCGTCTGCCGCGACGAGGACGGCGCGGCATTCCGGTGTAGCGGCGCGGAATGCCCCGCGCAGCTTGTGCGCAACCTCGCGCACTTCGTTTCCCGCGACGCGATGGACATCGACGGTCTCGGCACGTCCGTTGTGGAAAAACTGATCGACGCAGATCTTCTTCACACCGCGGCGGACCTGTACCGGCTGACGCTGGACGATCTGACGCCCGTCATGGTCAAGGACGCCAGCAAGGGCTCCAAATCGGCGCAGAATCTGATCGAGGCGATCGAAGCGAGCAAGTCTCGCGACGTCAGCCGACTGCTGTACGCGTTCGGCATCCGCCAGGTCGGCGAGAAGGCGGCGAAAACGATCGCCGTGACGCTGCGCGATCTCGATCACATCATGGCGGCTTCCGTCGAGGAGCTTTGCCGCATCCCGGATATCGGCGAGATCACCGCGCAGAATATCGTCGAGTGGTTCGCGCAGCCGCAGTCGAAGGATCTGATCGAAAAGCTGCGCACCTGCGGGCTGAACTTCGACTGCACGCTGCCACCGCCGGAGACGAAATTCAGCGGCATGACGTTCGTGCTGACCGGCGCGCTGACGATGTTCACACGCGACGAGGCGTCAGAGCGCATCGAGCAGCTCGGCGGCAAGGCATCCGGCTCCGTCTCGAAGAAGACGACGTACGTCGTGGCTGGCGAGAACGCAGGCTCGAAGCTGCAAAAGGCAAAGGAACTTGGGATCCCTGTGCTTTCCGAGCAGGAATTTTTGGAAATGCTGGAGAACTGATATGCAACTGACGTTTTTGGGCAACTGCGGCGTCGCGGTCTTCGACGAGCGCTGCGGCGTACTGGTTGATGCGCCGAACGGTCTTCACACGGTGTTTGACGCCGTGCCGGAGAGTGTGACGGACGCCGTCTGTGCCGCACAGCCGCCCTACGACCGTTTACGCGGGATTTTGTTCACGCACCGTCACAGCGACCATTATAACAAAAAACGCCTCTCTGCGATCTGTGAGCGGCGTCCGGAGCTCTCCGTGCTGGACGTCAGCGGCGCAACACCGCAGCGCGGCACCGTCACGATGGGGGAGATCACGGTCGCGTATGAGACGATCCCGCACAGCGGCGAGGAGTTCCGCAATGTTTTCCACAGGGTGCTGCTGATCCGCATGCCAGAGGGAGCCGTCTATGTGACGGGCGACGCCGATTGGACAAGTCCACTGCACGAGCAGATCCTACGGCGTGAACAGCCCGTCGCTGCGATCTGGAATCCGAACTACGTCTCGCATCCGGTTGGACGTGCGCTGATGCGATTCTGTCCGCACAATTTCGTCTGTCACATGCCGGTGGACTCGGCGGACGTGCTCGGGATCGGCGCGAAATGCCGGAGATCGTTCGAGCGGTACGCGGACGAGCTTTCCGGCGTGACGCTGATCGACCGGTATCCGACGACGATCGAGATATGAAAAAAGCAGCCTGTATCAAACAGGCTGCTTTTTGTATGTCGTTTATTCCGCCGAGATCATGTAGTAATAGACCGGCTGACCGCCGTTTATCAGGTTGATGTCCGCGCCGCCGCACAGCTCCTTAAAGCAGTCTGCGACTTCCTGCGCCTGCGCCTCGTCAATGTCTGCGCCGTAGTAGATATTGATAAACTCCCGGTTGTCCATGCGGACAAGCTCGGCAAGCGTCATGATAAGCGTCGGCAGCGACTTGTCCGTACCGACCAGCGATCCGTTGTAAAGCGCCATGTAGTCGCCTTCGTGGATCTCATAGTCGTCGAAATCGGAATCCCGCGCGGCGTAGGTGATCAGCATGGTCGTCACGCCGGAAAGGGACTCGGTCATGACCTCCCGCAGCTCGTCGACGGAAAGATCGGGGCTGAAGTTCAGCATGGCGGTGATGCCCTGCGGCACGGTCTTGCTCTCGATCACCACGACGTTCTGCTCGGCAAGCTCCGCCGCCTGCTGCGCCGCCAGGATGATATTCTTGTTGTTCGGCAAAACGAACACCGTTTCGGCGTTCACGTGCTTGATCTGCTCTAAAATATCCTCGGTCGACGGGTTCATCGTCTGCCCGCCGGAGATCACGCGGTCTACACCCAGCTCGCGGAACACGTCGGAGATGCCCTCGCCGGCGCAGACTGTCACGACGCCGATCGGCTTCGGCGGCTCAGAAGGCGCGGCTTCCATCTCTTCCTCGATCTTGTCCAGATCGTCCGTGGACTGCGCCTTGCGGCCTGCCGCAAGCTCGTCGCGCTGTGTGCGCATATTCTCGATCTTCGCAAGCTCCAGCGTGCCGTATTTCTGCGACTCCGTCAGCGCCTCGCCGGGGATGTTCGTGTGAACGTGCACCTTGAAGATCTCGTCGTCCTCGCTGATCACCAGCGAATCGCCGATCGAGCCCAGATAATCGCGCAGCGGCAGAAGGTCGATATCCTCCGTCGCTTTCCGCACAATATACACCGTGTCAAATGCGAACGTGATCTCCTCTTCCTGCAGCGTGGTGAAAACGGTCTCTTCCGCCTCGGGGGCTGCTTCGGCAACGATATCGTTGCCCTGCACGCTGGCAAGCATACCCTCCAGCACGATCAAGAAGCCCTGTCCGCCCGCGTCGACGACGCCGGCCTTTTTCAGCACGGGATTCTGATCGATCGTCTTTGCCACCGCCTCGCGGCAGACGCCGACGCTGTACTCCAGGATGTGCTCGATGCCGGGGTCGTTTTCCGCCTCTTCTTTGGCGGCGGCAGCGGTCACGCGGGACACGGTCAGGATCGTGCCCTCCGCGGGATGCATCACCGCCTTGTAGGCGACCTCCACGCCGCTTGTCAGCGCCTCGGCGAACAGCGTGCCGTCGCACTCCGTGCGGCCCTTGAGCGTCTTGGAAAAGCCGCGGAATAAAAGCGACAGGATCACGCCGGAGTTTCCTCTTGCGCCGCGCAGCAGCGCGCTTGCCGTGATCTTCGACGCCGTTTCCAGATCGGGCGCGGCAGCGCCGGCAAGATCCGTGACGGACGAGTTCAGCGTCATGCTCATATTGGTACCCGTGTCCCCGTCGGGGACCGGGAAAACGTTCAAATCATTGATCTGCTGCTTCTGCAGCTCTACAGCGGCGGCGGCACTGATGACCATTCGTTTGTACGCAGCGCCGTCAATCGTCTGTATCATGATGAAACACCTCCGTTAGGGAAACGCCGGTTACTCGGCGCGGATCGAATCGACAAACACGTTGACGGCGCGGACCTCCGTACCCGTCATCTTGGAAACGTTGTAGCGCACTTCCTTTGTGATGGACTCGCCGATCGCGCCGAGATTGACGCCGCGGTCCACGATGATGTGCAGGTCGATCGTGATGCTGTCGTCCTCGTTGAAGAGCACGTGCACGCCTTTGCCCATCGATTCGCGGCGCAGCAAATGGACCAATCCGTCGGTGACGGATCGGACAGCCATGCCCTTCACGCCGAAGCAGTTCGTTGCGGCGTAGCCGGCGATGTTGGTGTAGACGGCGCTGTCGACGCAGACATAACCCAGATCTGTTTTGAGACTGATCACGCAAGGCACCTCCTGTCGCGTTATGTTCCCATATATTGTAACCGATTGCGGCTGAAAATACAAGAACTATTTAGAAGCGCCCCGCACCGTTTCGGTGCGGGGCTTCGTTTCAGATCATGCTTTCGTGCCAGCAGTCGGGCGCGAGAACGCCCAGCAGCTTCGCAACTGTCGGCGCGACATTCGCAAGTCCGTAGCTGCCGTCCTTGATCGTGTACTTCGTGTCGGGATCGTAGATGATGAACGGCACGGGATTGAGCGAGTGCGCCGTGCGCACGGCGGTCTTGCCCTTGACCGTTTCCAGCATCTGATCGGCGTTGCCGTGGTCGGCTGTGATGCAGACCGTGTAGCCGTACTTGTCGGCGGCGTCGAGGATCTTTTTGAGTCCCGCGTCCACGTATTCCATTGCGGTCACGACTGCTTCGATCACGCCGGTGTGACCGACCATGTCGC
Source organism: Oscillospiraceae bacterium (assembly GCA_017443965.1). Classification (GTDB taxonomy): domain Bacteria; phylum Bacillota; class Clostridia; order Oscillospirales; family Oscillospiraceae; genus RGIG3566. The sequence continues at coordinate 530 of JAFSXP010000056.1, read as the reverse complement.
CGTTGGGGAAGTTGCAGCGCAGGAATTTGAACTTGCCCTCTGCCATCTTCTCCACCATGCGGTCGGAGATCTCCACAGCCTTCATCGCGGGCGCCTGTTCAAACGGGATCACGTCGGAGGGGATCTCTTCATATTCTTCCAGGCTTTCGTCGACCTTGCCGCTGCGGTTGCCGTTCCAGAAATAGGTGACGTGTCCGTATTTCTGCGTCTCGGAAAGCGCGTATTCGGTGATGCCAGCCTTGCACAGCACCTCGGTCAGCGTGTTCTTGATGACCGGCGGCTCGACCAGATAGTGCTCGGGGATGTTGAGATCGCCGTCGTACTGCAGCATACCGGCGAACTGCACGCCTGTGTAATCGCCGCGGTCGAAGTGCGTGAAGTCCTTGCGGTCGAACGCCAGCGAGATCTCCTGCGCGCGGTCGCCGCGGAAGTTATACAGGATCACGCTGTCGCCGTTCGCGATCGTGCCGACGGGCTTGCCGCCCTCCGCGATCACGAAGGCGGGCAGATCCTGGTCGATGCAGTCGGTC
>JAFSXP010000055.1 GCA_017443965.1 Oscillospiraceae bacterium | reverse complement strand
CTTTACCTCACAGCGAGAGATTTTTGCGCGAGACAAGGCAGAGAAAGAGGGAATCCTTGTCGGATTCCCTCTTTTGATAACGCAGTATCGCACGAAAAGATCCGCTTTGCGGCTGCAAGATCCCTAATCTGCACCGCCCAAAGATCGGAGCATTCTTGCGATCAGTATCCGTAGGTGACCATCGTCCACTCGCCGCCGGTCGAACGGGCGAGATAGAAGTCCCAGGTGTAGTCGGTGTCCGCCTCCCATGCGCCGCCGGCGTCCTTCGACGTGTGAAACAGGGAACCAAAGATCGCGACCTCGTCGAAAGCGCCGCGGTCGAGCGAGTTAACGTACTCCAGTTCCGCCATACTCTTCTCGTCGCCGGCGTAGGTCAGCGACTTGAGGTCGATGGTCGCTTCCGTGAAGCCCTTGATCGTGTCCTCGACGAGTTTTTCCGCCTTCTGCAGATCCTCCTGCGTATACCGGTCGGACTTGCCGAGGTCCACCTTGACGGGAGCCGTCGCGCTTTCGCCGCACGCGGCGAGCGTGAACAGCAGCGCGGCTGCGAGAACGATGCAAATCAGTTTTTTCATGGTTGCTCTCCTCCTTTATTCAAACCGGAACGATGAACCGTCGAAGACGACGCGGCTTTCCATACACGCTTTGATCGCGTCGACCATGTACGCCGTGTCGCGGCTGCCCTGCGTCTCGTACGCCGAGTGCATGGCGAGCTGCGCGATGCCGATATCCAGCGTGCTGACGGACGTCTGCTCAGTGGAGATCAGTCCCTGCGTGCTGCCGCCCGTGATGCCGGGGCGGTTGGAGTAGTCCTGCACCGGCACGTCCGCGCGGCGGCAGACCTCCTTGAAGAGCGCCGCCGACGCGCCGTCGGTGCTGTATTTGGGCGAATGCTTCACCGCGACGCCGCCGCCGATCTTCGGTACTTCCGTGAAATCGGCAAGTTCGGGATGGTTGGGATGGCGCGCGTGGGCGTTGTCGGCGGAGATCATCCAACTCTGTTCGAGAAGACCGAGAAACGCCGTCTCGTCAAAGCCGAGCGCCGTCGCCGCGGCGCGCAGTACGCTCTGCAGCAGGTTCGAGCCCGCGCCCTGCTTGCTGCGCGAGCCGACCTCCTCGTGGTCAAACACCGCGCAGACCTGCACGCGGTCGACGGGCTCGCCCGCCGCCAAAAAGCCCTCCATGCAGGTGAACGCGCAAGCCAGATCGTCAAACCGCGGCGCGGAGATGAACTCGCCGTTCGCGCCCCAGACGATCCCCTTTTCGCAGACGTAGAGATACAGATCGGTCGAGACGATGTCGCTTTCCTTGCACCGGGCGAGCTTCGCCATGTCGGCGCGGAAGCGTCCCTTCGCGTCGCCGAGCCCGTAGACCGCGATCAGATCCTTCGCCGGATCGAGCTTCAGTCCGTCGTTGATCCTGACAAGCTGCGGCGGCATGCCGGGCATGATCGCGACCGCCTTTTTCGTGTCGACCAGCCGCGCCTCCACGCCCGCCGCCGTGCGCACCAGCACGCGCCCGGCGACGCCGAGCGGACGGTCCATCCACGAGGCGAGATTCGGTCCGCCGTACTTTTCCGCATCGAGCCGCAGATATTCGCCCGCCATCTCCGCGTCGTCGTGGATGCGGAAGCACGGCGAATCGCCGTGCGCCGTGGCGATGACAAAGCCCTTCGGCTTCTTTTTCGGCACACGCAGCGCGACGAGCGCGCCGCCGCCGCGGGTGACGTAGTATCTGCCGCCCGCCTTGAGTTTCCACGCGCCGAAGCGCAGTTCGGCAAAGCCCTCGTCCTCCAGACGGCGGCGCAGATTTTCCACCGCCTGATACACAACGGGTGAATTGTCGATAAATCGAAGCAGTTTCTTGTGCATATCGGTCTCCTCTTTTCTAAACAAGTCCCGCGGGCGCCGCGTCCGCAAGTGAGCGGAGCATCCCCACGGGCGTCGCGCCGAGATCTAAAAGCGCCTGCGCGCCGTCGGAGCCGTCGTCATAGACGAACAGCGGCGAGAGCCTTGCGCGCAGATTTTCCGCGCTGCCGTGCCACGTGCCGCCGACGCCGTTTGCGCACTGCGCCACGAACGTCTTTTCGCCCAGCGCGTGGATCAGGCGGTTGCGCGCCAGCGCGCGGTGATTGGTGAATTCCAGATCCCAGCCGCTCTCGCTGAGGATCAGCATCCGCGGACGCAGCACTTCCTCGGTCAGGCGCTTCGGCGTGACGACGATCACGCTGCCGCCCGCATCAAGGCACGCGTCCTGCGCGGCGCTGTCCGCGCCCGCCGCGCCGCCGGAGACGAGCGTGAAGCCCTCCTTCGCGGAAAGAAAGCCGATCCGTTCGGCAAACTTGCGCGGCGCGCTTTCCAGACGGCGTGAGCCGACCAGCGCGATCTTTTTGGATGAGAGCAGCTTCCGGTCGCCGCGCCCGAACAGCACGGGCGGCATGCTGCCGCGGAGCTTTCGCAGCGAAGCGGGATAGTCCGCCGCGCGCACGGTCAGCCAAAAGACGCCCCGCTGCTCCGCTCGGGCGAGATAGTCACTGAGCTCCCGCTCCCGCGTCAGCAGCGCGACGAGCCTGCCGGAGTTTTCCATCGTGAAGCCGAGCGCCTCCAGCGCGGAGACGGTCAGTTCCTCGGTCGGATCGCCGCCGTCTACGTGCCGCGCACGGACGATCTTCGCCGTCTGCGCGAACTGCTGCGGCGTCAAAACCTGCGCGTCCGCCTGCCCGAGCGGACAGGTCAGCATCAGGATGCCTGCGTCCGCGGCGTTCAAAACCGGCGCCTCTTCGGCGGCGCGGGCGGCGTCCTGATCTCCGCCGCGCGCAGCGCGCCGTTTTCATCAAACTCCATCGGCTGCACCGTGAAATGCGCGTACTTTGCGATCTCGTCCAGCTTTGCCTTTTCGGGGAAGCTGCCGATCACGCTCCACGCCACGCCCTTTTTGCGGGCGCGTCCCGTCCTGCCGATGCGGTGGATGTAATACTCGTTTTCCTCGGGCACGTCGAAGTTGATGACGCAGTCCACGTCCTCCACGTCGATCCCGCGCGAGGCGACGTCGGTGGCGATCAGCACGGGAAGTTTGCCGTCGCGGAACGTCTTCATCGTCTTTTCGCGCGTCGCCTGGCGAATATCGCCGTGCAGGCAGTCGGCGTCCAGCCCCGCGCGTTTGAGATCGTCGCACAGCCGCTGGCACATGTGCTTCGTGTTGCAGAACACGATCACGCGCTCCCAGCCGCAGGTACGGATCAGCCGCAGCGTGACCTCGGTCTTCTCCAATTGCGGCACCTGAATGGAGAACTGGTCGATGTCCGGGCGCTCCTCCGCCTCCGCCTTGACCGTGATCTCCACCTCGTCGCGCTGGTACATCCAGCTGACGGTCATGACCTCCTCGGAGATCGTGGCGGAGAACAGTCCCAGATGCTTTTTCGGATGCGTCTCGCCCGCGACCGTCACCGGCTGCAAAATCTTGATGCGGTCGAGGATCTTCGTCACGTCCTTGAAAAAGCCCATGTCGAGCATCCGGTCCGCCTCGTCCAGCACGACCGAATGGATCTTGTCCAGCCGCAGGTTTTTGCGGTTGTAATGATCCATCAGCCGCCCCGGCGTCGCCACGACGATCTGCGGCTTTTTCTGCAAACTCTTGACCTGCTTTTCGATCGCCTGACCGCCGTAGACCACCGCCACGCGGACGCCCTTGCGGAATGCTAAGAGCCCTCGCATCTCGTCGCAGATCTGCATGGCAAGCTCGCGCGTCGGCGCAAGGATCAGCCCCTGCAGGTCTTCGCTTGTCTCGTCGATATGCTCGATCATCGGGATGCCGAAGGCGAACGTCTTGCCCGTGCCGGTCGGCGCTTTCGCCATCATGTCCTTCCACTGCATCAGGTGGGGGATCGCCTCCTCCTGCACCTTGGTGGGATAGCCGTAGCCCTTTTCGTCCAGCGCGCGAAGAATGTCCTCGCGCAGCCCGAGATCGCGGAATGTGATCTGTTCCATGGTATGCCTCGCTTTGTCGTTGTCTGTTCGCCGCATAGTATAGCACAACTGCCGAAAAATCGCAACCGTTCTTGATTTTCGGCGGCAGTCGCGGTATATTGAAAAAAGAAACAGAAAAGGAAGTGTCGCTATGTTGCCTATCGGCGTCAACCTCACCATACGCTACCCGTTCGAGGATGTCCTGCCGATCATCGCGGCGGCGGGTTTTGACGGCGTCGACGTCAGCTTCAGCAGGTTCTGGACCAGCAAGGAGATCCGCACGGATATCATCCCCGAGGCCGTCGAATCCGAGGAGGCGTTTCTCTCCGCGGTCGCGCCGATCGGCGCAGAGGCGAAGAAAAACGGACTCAAGGTCTTCCAGACGCACGCGCCGTATCCCGGCTGGGCGAAGACCGATCAGACCGACGCGCATCTGCGCGAGGTGTTCCGCTGGTCGATCCGAGCCACGGCGGAGCTGGGCGCGAAGTACATGATCTACCACCCGGTCAAGTCGCAGCCCGAACGTGCGGAGAACTGGGCGCGGACGATGGAGGTCTGCGAGAGCCTGATCCCCGCGGCGAAGCAGTACGGTGTGACGATCTGCCTGGAAAACCTGTTCGGGACGCGCAAGGCAGGCGATCTGACCAAGCTGGTCGCCGCGACCGGCGCCGATTACGAGACCGCCGCGCGGAAAATCGACGAGCTGAACGCCCATGCGGGCGAGGAGCTGTTCGGCTTCTGCCTGGACACCGGCCATTCGCTGCTGACGGGGCTGGACGTGAAGGACATGATCGTCACGATGGGCAGCCGCCTCAAGGCGCTGCACATCCACGACAACAACGGCATGACCGACCAGCACCTGATGCCCTACGTCGGCGCGGTGAACTGGGAGCGCTTCGTGGACGGGTTGGCGCAGATCGACTACCGCGGCGTGCTGTCGTTTGAGACGCAGGACGTGTGGAAGATCTTTGACTATGAGCTGATGCCGTCCGTGGAAAAACTGATCGCCGAGACGGGCAGGATGTTCGCCCGCCGCATCGAGGAGAGGAAAACGTCATGCTGAAGATCGCCATCTCCGACGGCGGCGGCAAGCGCTTCGACCCCGAGACGCGGCTGCGGATGATCGCGGACGCGGGCTTCGACGGCGTGGACGCCGGCGTGCTTGCAAATCTCATGCCGCGCGCCGCGATCTCCGAAATGCGCATCCCGCCGGAGATCGCAGACGAGGCGTCGCTCGTGCGCGCCGCCGTGCCGCACGCCGAGCTGATCCGGCAGTACGGGCTGGAAATTTTTCAGGCGCACGCGCCGTATCCCGCCGTCCGCGGCGACGAAGAATTCGACGAAAAGCTGTGGGAGATCTTCGCGTGGAGCATCCGCGCCTGCGACGCCATCGGCTGCCGCAAGCTGGTGTTCCATCCGCCCGAGTCGACGAAGAACTGTAAGCTGACCGCGGAGCAGGAGATCGAGCTGACGATGGCGCGCTTTCCCGCGCTGATCGACGCCGCGAAGCAGTACGGTGTGACGGTCTGTATCGAGAGCATGTACTGCCTGCGCGAGAATCATCTCGTGCGGCAGATCATGGAGGCGCCGACCGCTGATCCCGACACGATGTGCGGTCTGATCGACGAGCTCAACCGCCTTGCGGGCGAGGAGGTCTTCGGCTTCTGCCTGGACACCGGGCACACGATGCTGTACGGCAAGGATTTCGCGCGGCTGATCCCGCGGATCGGCAGCCGCCTGAAGGCGCTGCATATCCACGACAACGACGGCAACCGCGACCAGCATCTGGCGCCGTATATGGGCGTTTTGCAGTGGGACCGCTTCGTCGAGGGCGTCGCCGCGACGGACTACGCGGGCGCGCTGTCGTTTGAGACGAACGGCGTGTGGAAGCAGTTCGACCCCGAATTGCTGCCCACGATCCTGCGCTATATCGCGGAGGCGGGACGGCTGTTCGCCCGCCGCATCGAAGAGAGGAGAACATCATGCTGAAGATCGGGATCGAGACCGCCATCTCGTCGGCGCGGACGCTGGAGGACGTGTACCGCTATATCGCGGACGCGGGGTTTGACGGCGTGGACGCAAGTCTCAACAAACTTTTGACCCACACAATGATCCGCAACAGGGAAATGCCGACCGCGTTTTCCGACGAGAAGACGCTTTTAGACGCCGCCGCGCCGTTCGGCGACGCGGCGAAGAGATACGGGCTGGAGACGTTTCAGGCGCACGCGCCGTTCCCGCCCTACTCGGGCGACGCGGCGTATGACGCGAAGCTGCAGGAGATGTTTATCTGGTTCGTCCACGCCTGCGACGCCATCGGCTGCCGCAAGCTGGTGGTGCATCCCGTGCTGGGACTTGCCGACTTCCCGCTGTCGTGGGAGGAAGAGCTGGAGAAGACCGTGGCGCTCTACGCCTCGCTGATCCCCGCGGCGAAGCAGTACGGCGTGATGATCTGCACGGAGAATATGTTCCGCACGCAGAAATGCGCCAAGAACATCAAAAAAGTCGAGGAGATCTGCTCGGACATCCCCGAGGCGTGCGAGATGCTCGACGACCTGAACGCGCTGGCAGGCGAAAAGCTGTTCGGCTTCTGCCTGGACACGGGGCATCTGCTGCTACTCGGCAAGGACGTCGCCCGTGCCATGGTGCAACTGGGCGACCGCCTGGCGGCGCTGCATATCCACGACAACAACGGTCTGGTCGACCAGCACCTCGGTCCGTACATGGGCATCCAGGATTGGGACCGTTTCGTCGACGGCATCGTGGCGTCAAACTACCGCGGCGTGCTGTCGTTTGAGACGGGCACCATGTGGAACCGGTTCGACCCGGCGCTGCTCCCCTCGGCGCTGAAATTCCTCGCCGAGACGGGGCGGCTGTTCGCACAAAGAGCGGAGGAGAGACGATGAGCAGAGCGGATGAGATCTATCGGCAAAACTGTCTGGAAATTTTGGAGCACGGCGTGTGGGACACCGACCGCCCCGTGCGCCCGCATTGGGAGGACGGCACGCCCGCACACACCGTCAAGAAATTCGGCGTGGTCAACCGCTACGACCTCGCCGAGGAATTTCCGATCATGACGCTGCGGCGGACGTACTGGAAGTCCTGCATCGACGAACTGCTGTGGATCTGGCAGAAGAAGTCCAACGACGTACACGACCTGCACAGCCACATCTGGGACAGTTGGGCGGATGAAAACGGCACCATCGGCAAGGCGTACGGCTATCAGTTGGGCGTGAAGCACGTCTACCCCGAGGGGGAATTCGACCAGGTGGATCGTGTGCTGTACGATCTGAAGCACAACCCCGCCAGCCGCCGTATCCTGACGAATATCTATACGTTCGCCGACCTGCACGAGATGGGGCTTTACCCGTGCGCGTATTCGATGACGTTCAACGTGACGGGCAACAAGCTGAACGCGATCTTAAATCAGCGCAGCCAGGACATGCTGACCGCCAACAACTGGAACGTGACGCAGTACGCCGTGCTGGTGCACATGCTGGCGCAGGTCAGCGGGCTGGAGGCCGGCGAGTTCGTGCACGTGATCGCGGACTGCCACATCTACGACCGCCACGTGGATCTGGTCAAAAAGATGCTGGACAACCCCGCCTACGACGCGCCGGAATTCAAAATCGACAAGTCGGTCACGGATTTCTACCAATTCACCGTGGATTCGTTCGCGTTCGAGAACTACCGGTACTCCGAGCTCGACGCGAAGATCCCCGTCGCGATCTGAGGTGGCGCCATGAACTGTATCGTCAACGTGGATGAAAACTGGGGCATCGGCAAAAACGGCAAGCTGCTGGTCAATCTCTCTGCCGATCTGCGGCGCTTCCGTCAACTGACCGAGGGCAAGACCGTGATCCTGGGGCTGAACACGCTTTCGACGTTCCCCGGCGGCAGGCCGCTGAAAAACCGCCGCAACGTGGTGCTGTCGTTCGAGCCGATGGAGATCGACGGCGCGGAGGTCGTGACGAGTATGGCGGATGCGCTGGACGCCGTAAAGGGCGACGGCGACGCCTGCGTGATCGGCGGCGCGAGCGTGTACGAGCAGTTTCTGCCGTACTGCGACCGCGCGCAGATCACCAAGACGTACCTCGGCGGCGACGCCGACCGCTATTTCCCGAACCTCGACGAGATGCCGAACTGGGAGATCACGTGGCAGTCCGAGCTGCTGGAGGAAAACGGCGTCAAGTTCCGCTATGTGGATTATGTAAACCACGAACCGAGGGAGTATTAAAAGGAGGCACAAGCATCATGGCAGAAAACAAAAGAATCGTGATTTGTCCCAAATGCGGCGCGGTAGGCGTTGCATCTGGCAAAACGGTCGCCTGCTACAAATGCGGCTGCCCGAGTATGATCGGCACGTCGTATACCAAAGAGCAGTGGAACGGGCTTTCCAAAGAGCAGAAAAACGAGGAAGTGCGAATTGCCGCAACTCACGCAAACGACGATCTGCTCAAATCTCTGAACGGCTCTCTCAAGGAATTGACCGAAATCAGAAAATGGGTAAAGTTCCTTGGAATTGTTGTTATTGTGGAACTCGTGTCGGCGCTAATTGTCGCAATCGTCGCTTTGGCCTCATAATCGAAGGAGTATAAAAAGATAAAGAAAAGGACGTGCGTGCGCACGTCCTTTTCTTTTTACAGCAGCGCTTTTGCCATGCGTTTGCCGTTATAGACGGCGTCCTCGGCGACGACTTCGCCGGCGATCAGCACCCAGCGCAGCCCCTCGTTGCGCCGCCAGCAGTCGTCAAACCAACACGTGTCGCGGATCGTGTCCGGGTCGAACACGCACAGGTCTGCGTCCATGCCCTCACGGACAAGTCCCTTCGTCGGCAGGTCGTACACCTGCGCGGGCATCGAGGTCATCTTGCGGATCATCTCGGGCAGCGTGACGACCTTGCGCTCGCGCACGTAGCGCCCGAGCGCGCGCGGGAACGCGCCGCGCAGACGCGGATGGTGGAGTTGACCCGGCTTCGCGGTCACGCCGGAATCGGTGCAGAGCATCGCGCGCGGGTGGCGCATCACGGTCTCGACGTCCTCTTCGCAGATCGTGAAGAAACAGGCGGGACAGTAGTTGTCCTTGCTCGCCAGCAGGATATCGTAGATCACGTCGAACGGGTCCTTGCCCGTCTCGGCGGCGACGTCCGAGATATAGCGCCCGCCGAATTCGGGAAGCGCCGTGCACTGCGTCACAAACACCCAGCCGCAGCCCTCGTCGCCGTAGCGGTCTACCGACCACGCCCGCATCTGCGCGCGGTATTCGGGATCGGCGAGGCGCTCTTTCACGCCGTCGACGCCGCGCGCCAGCTCCTCCGTCGGCAGGAAGACCGAGGCAAGTCCCGTGCTTGTCGCGGTGTACGGATAGACGTCGCAGTAGACGTCCATGCCGCGGCTGTTCGCCTCGTCGATCATGCGCAGCGTGTGCGACACCTTGCCCCAGCTTTCGGACGTGTCGCACGCCTTGTGATGCGACACCACGGCGCGCGTGCCCGCCTGCTCGGCGATGGTCAGAAATTCCCGCACCGACTTGGCGAGCGTCGGCCCCTCGTTGCGGACGTGCGCGGCGATCACGCCGCCGAATTCGCCCGCGACCTTGGCGATCTCCACCGCCTCGTCCGTGGCGGCGTAGCTGCCCGGCGCGTAGTAAAGCCCGAACGACAGACCGCGTGCGCCGTGCTCCATCGCCGTGCGCAGAAGCGATTTCATCTGCTCCAGTTCCGCGGGCGTCGGCGCACGGTTTTCCATGCCCATGACCGCCTTGCGCAGCGTGCCGTGACCGATCAGAAACACCGTGCCGCAGCCGAGCGGCAGATCGCGCAGCGCCGAAAAGAACTTCGCGGGATCGCTGCGCAGGTCGAAGGTGTTGCCAAGCCCCTCGATATCGTGGTATTTTTCGCGCTTTTCCGTGCGGGAGAGCGGCGTCGCCGAACTGCCGCACTGCCCCGCGATGTTCACGGTGATGCCCTGCTCGACCTTCTCGGTGAGATCGGGAAAGCGCAGCACGCTGCTGTCCGCGTGGCTGTGGCTGTCGATAAACCCGGGCGTCACGACAAGCCCCGCCGCGTCGAGCGTCTTCGCCGCGCCGGTCAGACCTCTGCCGATCCTCGCGATCTTTCCGTCCTTGACCGCCACGTCCGCGTGGAAGCCGGGACTGCCCGTGCCGTCGATGACGACGCCGTTTTTGATGATGAGATCATACATCGCGCATCCACTCCTTTTTCCGCACCCATCGTATCATCTTCTCACGGCGCTGTCAATCGCGCGCGATCTTTCTATAAAAAAGCACTTGACAAACGCGGTCGGGCATGGTATAGTTCAATCATTATAAAACCTATGTATTTAGTATGTTATCAAACGAAACGGAGAGATATGCGATGAAACAGGTGCTGCGCCGATGGATCCGCGCGAATTTCCGCTTCGGGCGAATGTGACGAAGCCCGTCCGCCCACCCGAAACCGAAACGACTGAAACGGAGGATCTGTCATGAGCAACTATAAATTTGAAACGCTGCAGCTTCACGTCGGGCAGGAGCAGCCCGACCCCGCGACCGACGCCCGCGCGGTGCCGATCTATCAGACGACGTCTTACGTCTTTCGTAACAGCGCCCACGCGGCGGCGCGCTTCGGACTTGCCGACGCGGGCAACATCTACGGACGGCTGACCAACAGCACGCAGGACGTGCTGGAAAAGCGCGTGGCGGCGCTGGAGGGCGGCGTTGCCGCGCTGGCGCTGGCGTCCGGCGCGGCGGCTGTCACCTACACCATCGAGGCGCTGGCGCAGGCCGGCGAGCATATCGTGGCGCAGAAGACCATCTACGGCGGCAGCGCCAACCTGCTG